>JAWXSU010000006.1:0-22533 GCA_044434245.1 Rikenellaceae bacterium
CGAGGCGACATACGCACATATAGAGAAGAAAATCGCCCGTGAAAGGGGACACTCGACAGCTCTCGAAGCGGCAAAATTTGCTCTGCAAGCAGATGCCAAGAGGTTGATTATAGGACACTTTTCTACACGATACAAAGATCTACAACCGCTACTCGACGAGGCTCGTGGACTCTTCAAAAATAGTGATTTAGCAATCGAGGGGGAGATCTTCACAATCGAAAAACAGAGATGACAAAGAGCGAAATACAACTCGTACGTTCACTGCACGACAAATCGGCACGTACACAAAATGGACTATTCCTCGCCGAGGGGGAGAAACTAATATCCGAAATAATAGAATCCCCACTATGCATCAGACGCATATATGCCACAGATGCAAAACTCCAAGGCGACAACGTAGAACATATATCGCCAAAGGAGATGGAGCGAATATCGACACTCAAAAGTGCCAATAACTCTGTGGCGGTAGTCGAAATCCCTCGCTACGAAATAGATATTGAGGCGATGCGTGGAAAACTTATCTTAGCCCTCGACAATGTTCAGAACCCCGGAAATCTGGGGACAATAATTCGCCTTGCCGATTGGTTCGGAATCGAAGATATTGTATGCTCCCCTACAACGGCGGATCTATACAATCCCAAGGTTGTGCAGGCGACAATGGGTGCTATAACTCGTGTGAGGGTGCACTATACACCTCTCGTTCCATTTTTGACGGAGTGCCAAATGACAATATATGGTACACTCCTCGATGGCGAAAACATATACACCCAACCGCTATCTTCGCAAGGAGTAATTGTTATGGGTAACGAGGGAAGAGGTCTCAGCGAGGAGGTTATATCCTTGATAGACAAACCACTATACATCCCTCCATTCCCTGCAGATCGCAACAGCTCGGAGTCGCTAAATGTCGCTATCGCAACAGCGGTCGTATGCTCTGAATTTAGGCGTCGATAACAACCCGAGGGAGATTCCCTAAACATGCAACATAACCAAGGAGAGTAACCCTACACCTCCCCCTCCTCGATGATATTACCTTCGAGAGCTTTTGCGCTTTGTTGTTTTTTGACGTTGAGACCGAGCTTGCGAAGTCTCTCACCACTACGTATGATATTATCGTTACCTGTGGCTAACCGTTTATACGCTTCGGCATATCTATCCTTTGCGCTATCTAGAGCTACACCAACACTTTCGAGAGCGGAGGTAAAGTTTACAAGTTGGTCATATAATTTTGTCCCATACTTCACAATATCCTCCTTGTTTTTATCTTGTGCGTTGCGTTTCCACAAATCGTCAACAAGTTTAAGTAGCGCAAAGAGATTTGTGGGCGATGAGACAATAACTCGTTTGTCGTAGGCGTCACCCCATATCGAGGAGTCAGCTTGCAATGCGGCGAGGAATGCCGGTTCGTTAGGGACAAACATAATCACAAAATCGGGGGAGTTCAACAATTTTTGGTACTCCTTGCGCCCCAACTCAGTAACGTGTTGTCTTACGGATGCCACATGCGAGGTGAGATATTGCTCCCGTTGAGAGAGACTCTCCGCCGACATGTAGTTGACAAAGGCGGTGAGTGAAACCTTCGAGTCGATGATTATCTGCTTCCCCTCGGGGAGATATAGCACCACATCGGGGCGGAGATTACTACCCTCTTCATCCTTGATATTGAGCTGCGTGTGGTAGTGCACTCCCTTTATAAGGTTTGAATTTTCGAGAATTGTTTCGAGTATCATCTCCCCCCAATCGCCCTGCACTTTGGAGTTTCCTTTGAGTGCATTTGTGAGGTTTGTGGTCTCGGCGGTAATTTGACGATTAAGCTCCATGAGGTTTTTGAGCTCTTGTCGCAGAGCACCACGCTGTTCATTTTCGGTGGAGTAGATGCTCTCTACACGAGTTCGGAATTCGGTGATATTATCACGAAAGGGCTTAAGCAGCAGGTTTATCTCCTCCTTGTTGCTACTTTTGAAACGTTGGCTCTGCTCCGCAAAAATTTCGGTTGCCATATTTTTAAACTGCTCTCTGAGTTGCTCTTCACGCTTCTGTTGCTCGTGAGATATATGTTGCAATTTGTCATTTGCCGCCTCCAAACGCACACGCCCTTTGGCGCACTCTTCACGCAACTCACCGATATGCAGCTTGTCGTTTTGGATAGTTGCTTCGAGCTCAGCATTGCGATTTTTCAGCTCCAAATTGAAACTCTTGGTGTTAGCTTCGTCAGCTTTTAGTTTGGTATATGTGCCATATAACACCACTAAAAGTAGTGCCAAGACGATCATAATGATGATAAGTAGTGTTTGCATGGCTACAAACTTACTCAAAAAATTATAACTAACGAAAATATTTACTATTTTTGCACAAGAAGCAAATCACTAAAACATAAAATTATGAAATTCAGCTGGCAAATTCTAACACTGCTACTTGCTGTGGCACTTGTTATACTTTCGGTGAAGGTATCAAATCAGCCATCAACGATTGTCGAAGAGGTAGATACTCAAGCAGTAGTTCTGGAGAACATTATGACTCGTAGTAGCGTGAGATCATACACCTCACAAAAGATCGAACCCGAGAAGATTGAAACTCTTCTTAAAGCAGGTATGGCAGCTCCAACAGGTGGAAATAAACAACCTTGGGAGTTGATCGTGGTTACTGATCGCCAGATACTTGACTCGATACCAAACTTTGCGGCTGGAGCGAAGATGATAACAAAAGCGCAGAGTGCGATTGTCGTATGTGGCGACGTATCTCGCTGCATGCCAGGTGCATTGTCGGAGTATTGGATTCAAGATTGTTCAGCTGTGACCGAAAATATACTACTTGCGGCACACGCTATGGGACTCGGCGCTGTGTGGTGTGGCGCATACCCCAACAATGCACAAGATCGTGTAGGTGGCATGCAAGCTCTTTTGGGTCTTCCCGAGGGGGTATATGCCCTGAGCGTTATTGTTTTGGGATATCCCGACTCTGAGCCTACACCCAAAGATAAGTGGGATCCTGCCAAGGTACACTACAACAAATATTAGCCCCAGCTATGGATAGGATAAAATATGTTATAAATATCGTTATTGTCGCTCTACTCTTTTGCGCTATCGCCATAAGTCGTGATGGACGGGTGTTGGGCGAAGCTGCCGATGAGTTCTTCACGCAGAGTGAGGTGGTCGAGGTGCTAACCCCCGATGTGGAGATGGTGGAGATAGATGGAACACGTGTCATAAACTCAACATCGTTGGCTACAGATGTCGTTGGATTTGCGGGGCGTACTCCGGTGAAACTCTATATCAAAAATGATGTGATCCAAAAGGTTGAACCTCTGGAAAATAGCGAAACTCCAAGTTTCTTCCGCAAGGTTGTATCAAGCGGCATATTTGACTCATGGAACGGATTGAACCTTACGGAGGCTGCCGTGTTGAAGGTCGATGATGTGTCGGGTGCAACATATAGCTCTCGTGCCGTAGCGATGAATGTGCAGCGTGCTGTAGCATATGGAGCAAGTGTCGAGCCGACAAGTCATGGACTCTTCGAAGATTTCGACTTCAAATCTATTGTAGGGTTGGTAGTGATTCTTATCGGAGTTGTGCTTACGATGATAAAATCGAAGAACAAAATTGTTGAGGTGGTATATATGGTACTCAATATTGTGGTGCTCGGATTTTGGTGTGGCAGCTTTCTATCTCTTGCGCAATTTGTGTCGTGGATGTCGAATGGATTTACCCTCTCCGTGACCTTTATTTTATTGCTGGTAGTTATTCTTCTCCCAATATTCGGTCGCAAAGGGTCATATTGCCACATGCACTGCCCTATGGGGTCGGCACAAGAGCTCCTGAACCGTATTCCTGCACCGCAACTAAATATTAAACATAAAGTTGGTAAGATTCTCAACAGATTGAGATACTGCATACTTATGGCACTGCTTGTTATGATGTGGATTGGCGTGGGGTTCGAAATTATGGATTATGAGGTGTTCTCCGCATTCTTAGTCAACTCGGCATCAAACGTTGTATTGGTGATGGCGGCAATATTTCTGGTGCTATCGCTATTCATTAAACGACCATACTGCCGTTTTGTCTGCCCCACAGGTGCGATGATTACCATAATGCAAAAGACAAAGGAGTCATAGAACCTGACATATTGCGCATCGTGGTTACACCATAAAAGCAGATAGTCAATATTTTGGTCGTATTTGTACGAAACCAAAATATTGACTATCTGCTTTTTAGAGCCTAACTCTCGCTACTACCAGAACACTGCGTATATTATAACTAGTAGGATCATGATAACGTATGCACAAATATTGAATACGCTGTCGGTTTTGAATAGCTCACCATCAACAGGTATCGCCCTAGGATCCTCTGCCGTAGAAGATGTCATTCTACTCACAATGAATATAATAAGGAGCGTCGCAAGAAGCGTATATGCCATCTGATCCAAGAATGGAAGAGCCACAGCACCACTCGTAAGCACAGGTAAGAACTTCAAAACAAGAGCCACAGGGATCGACAAAAGCACACCCCATATAGCACCCTTATTATTAGAGCCCTTCCAGAACAATCCCATTAAGAATACGCCCAATATTCCTGGACTTACCATTCCTGTATACTCTTGAATATAGTTAAATACTTGACCCAATCCTCCCAACATTGGAGCAACGCAAAGTGCGATAACAAGCGATGCGGCAGCGGTCATACGACCAACATTCACAAGCTTTGTTTGCGATGCTTGAGGTTCGATATATGGCTTGTAGATATCCATAGTGAAGATTGTAGATGTTGAGTTCAACATACTAGCAAGTGACGATACGATCGCCGCTGCCAAAGCTGCAACAACTAAACCCTTAAGACCCGTAGGCACAAACTCGCTAATCAACCAAGGGTATGCGCTGTCATACTTCATCACGCCATTTACGCTAAATACCTCCGCAGCACCATTGAAGTTCTCGGTGAACATAACGTATGCGATGATGCCGGGGATAACCACGATGAATGGGATTAAAATCTTTAGGAACGCAGCGAAGATGATACCTCGTTGCGCCTCACCAAGAGACTTTGCAGCGAGTGTGCGTTGGATGATATATTGGTTAAATCCCCAATAATAGAGGTTTGCAACCCACATTCCTCCGATCAAAACTCCAACACCGGGGAGGTTCATATACTCCTTGTGATCTTTTGTAAGAATCATATCGAAGTGGTCACCTGCGACATCATACACATGCTTTACGCCCTCGACGATTCCATGGTCAGGAGTAACGTAATACAATGCTATAAAGGTTGTTATCAAACCTCCAATAACTAGCAATGCCACCTGCAAAACATCAGTCCAAGCAACAGCCGAAAGTCCGCCATACAATGAATATGCAGCAGCAACAAGTGCCAAACAAATCATCGCTGGGATCGTCATAGATCCATCTCCCACCCCTAAGATTGTATCGAGAGCTTGACCTCCTAGGAATAGAACGGTTGTAAGGTTTACGAATACAAACAAGCAGATCCAAAAGATTGCAAGGATAGTCTTAAGGTTTGTTGAGTAACGTATCTCGACAAATTCGGGGATGGTGTAGATACCTTGCTTGATGAAGATTGGCAAGAAATATTTACCGACGATAACAAGCGTAATTGCTGCCATAAATTCATACGAAGCGATTGCGAGTCCTGCCGCAAATCCCGATCCCGACATACCGATAAATTGCTCTGCCGAGATATTAGCAGCGATAAGCGAAGCACCAATCGCCCACCAAGGCAATGATTTGCTCGCTAGAAAGTAATCTTCGGCGCTCTTCTCCTCGCCCTTCTTACCTCGTGAGACCCAGAATCCTACCGACACCAACGCAATAGCGTAGATGACGAAGATCGCATAGTCAATAAATGTGAAAGTACTGTTCATAGTTTTATTAGTTTTGGTTATATTATTAAGACTTTAAAAAAACTTCTTCTTAGATGTTGTAACCATAAAATCTTTGAGGTAGAATGGTTCGACGTACGCTACATCCTCCACCTCACCGGCTGTCAATTTTGCGTGTGCTAACTTTGCAATGCCTCGTGCTGAGGGTATTACCTCGACAAATGTTGCCCATGGCATATACTCCAAGCACTTTTCTGCTCCATTTCCGAAGATCAAAAATGGAGTGACATCGTTATACTCCGCAAAGCAGTTCTCTGCGCTGATGATCTCCGCAGAGACTTGCGTGAGAGCTCGTGCCTCAGCGTCAAATATTTGCGTGTAGATCTCCATGCGTCGTGCATCGACCATAGGGCACAATCTCGCGCTCTGCCAATTCTCAACTTCGAAGAGTCCCACCTCGTAGTTTTCACGTGCCACAGCACACATGCTCTCCAACGACCCCACCCCGATGAGCGGAATATTGAGACCATAGCACAACCCCTTAGCGAACGATACACCGATACGTAACCCCGTATATGATCCTGGACCCATACCCACCGCCACAGCATCTAAATCCGCTGCCGTGATACCGCTCTGCTCGAAAAGCTCTTCGGCGAAGGTTGCAACTTTGCTTGCATGGTCACGACCTCTGTCGCTTTCGCGCAGAGATATCATCTCTCCATCTTTTGCTATTCCGACCGAACATATGTCGGTGCCGCTCTCTATGATAAGTATCAGTGACATCTATTTATACTTTTTTAGTGCTTTATCCATCTCTCGTTTGGCATCATTTGCCTTGAGGTATTCACGCTTGTCGTAGGATTTACGACCTTTAGCGAGACCCACTACAACCTTCGCTAGACCCCTATCGTTTAAAAACATACGCAATCCCACGACAGTCAAACCCTTATCCTGAAGCGATCTTTCGAGTTTGTTTAGCTCCTTACGATTTAGCAACAATTTGCGATCTCGTTTGGGGATATGGTTATTGTAGCTACCCCAGTGATACTCCGCAATATTCATCCCTTTAATCCAAAGCTCTCCACGCTCCACATAGCAGTAACTATCCGTAAGAGCCGCCTTACCCATGCGGATAGATTTGATCTCCGTGCCCACCAAAACAACACCTGCAACAAACTCCTCGATGATCTCGTAGTCGAATGTCGCACGGCGATTGCGGATATTTATGTTTTTGTAATCTGACAAATTTTCCTATATTTATATGTACACAACAAAGATAATAATTTTTTTTGAGATTTTAATACACTTTAGTTGGCAAAGTGTCACCTATTGGTTCACCATGCAACTCATCTTGCCACTTTATGGAGGCGTGCGAACCATCGCAGTATGGTTTGTTGTGTGATGCACCACAACGACACAACACCACTCGGTTACGCAACTCATATTGCGACCCATACTCCTTAGCCACAGCGATTCCACCTCTGAGCCACAATCCGCCAGAGACTCCTATTTGAGGATCTTCAATCACCCCGACGCTTTGGTCAAATTTAAATTCATGGGGTGCGTCACCACCCTTGTCGAACATCATAAGGCGTGCGCTGGGACACATCATCGACTCTCGAATAGCGAGCTCCCGTTTTTGAGGATCCGAAGACTCTTCGGTGAGATGCCACGCCCCACTTTGAGGGTGGCAAAAACGGGCATAGACGCAATATTTCTCGTTGTCGGCAAGAATTATATCGTCACCCTCGACCGCCACAGCGTCATCCAAAATCCGATCTTCATCGGCGGTAAGCTCTCCATCCCACGCCGTGTGGAGGTGCTCTCCATCGCAATATGGTTTATTGTGCGACGCACCACATCGACATAGACGTGTAGGATCTCCCTCCACCGAAAAACTGCGCCCCTGTTGATAGTACCAACTCTCGGCTTGTGTGTTACACATAATAAATTGCTCCGCCATTGGTGGGCGACCATACAATAGGTAGGGACCCTCGGCTGTAACCACAACGTGGCAATCGCTCTTTTTCATCGCTTAAGGTTTTAAATTTATGAATTTCACCCCTCAATAGGGCAATAATTATACCTGCAACAAAAATATATTGGAAATAAAGTGCGTTATTAAGTGAAAATTGGTATCTTTGTTGAAATTTGTACATGCAATAAAATTTTACATTCGAAAATGATATATAAATTGTCTCGTCTGCTCCTCATGCTAACGCTCATTGTGGCGAGCGTTACATCGTGCTCTGAGGATTACCCAAACTACCGTGGTTTAGTAACATATGAAAAATCTGGTCTCTACTTTAATAAATGGGGTGAGAGCCAAACTACAACCTTCAAACTCGACAATGTCGCAAATCTCGAACTCGATTACGACTACGATGATTGGACCGAAGGGTGGGACGTAGAGCTTAACTTCTATCAAGGAACAGTCAAGGTTACAGCACCCAAAGAGCCTACATATGATTCGAGTGGCAACATCACAAACCAATATTGCGAAGTCTCAATACGGGGCGAAACTCACGATGGCTATTCGGTATACACAACCCTCACAATGGGTGTGGTGGAGTATGTCTACTTGGATGATGAGGGTCGACAATCGAACTCCATAATTGTTACAGAGCCTGGAAAGTTCTATGTCATAAATGCATCATATAAGGGCGAAGATGACAGTGCCACAATAGAGGGAATATACGACTCGAAGTTGATTTGGTCTGGAGGCTCTACATATCGTGGATTCTACAGCTCTGTATGCCATGTGCAACTGCTAAGTCCCACACAGCTAGCATTCTATGTCGACTATGACGAAGAGGATCTTGACAACGACGGCATTGAAGATGATATTATCCATGGTAATGCACTTGTCGGAGTATTGGACTCATCGGGTGAGGTGTTGTGGAGTTGGCATATATGGTGTCGTGATGAATACCCCGGGGAGGTGACTCTCAACGGCACAACATTTATGGATGTCAATCTGGGTGCCGATATAACTTGTATCGAAAATGACTCGACAATATACCACTCGTATGGATTGTACTATCAGTGGGGACGCAAAGATCCATTTACCCAACCTCTGGAGTATAACGCATCGGGCGGATATGATGGAATCCTCTATTCGGATGGTACTCAAGTATTCCTAAGCTACGAAGAGTCTACATCGAGTGTCGGAACATTGGAGTATGCGACACAAAACCCTATGACATATATTTATGCCGAGGAGGATGGATACTCCGATTACGACTGGCTCTATAGCAATCAACACAACGAAAATTTGTGGAGCGATTCAGCAAAGAGCATCTACGACCCCTCGCCAAAAGGGTGGAGAATTCCAAAATCTACAGATTTTGACAATCTTGAAATGGTTACCCCACTGCCCGATAAGGCAACAGATGCAGACTCTCAATATGGAGCATACCTAACAGATGGAGTCACAGAGGCTCTATTCATGGGGTGTGGTCGACGCACTTATATCACGGGGCGTGTCAGCAATATCAATAGTAACTATTTCCCATGGACGGGATATTACTGGACTTCGACTGCAACAGTGGATGATAAATCAGACTGCTACAAATTCGACAATCTCGAACTTGTAGAGCTTCAGCACCCAGCGTATCGAGCTAACGGAATGCAGATTAGGTGCGTTAAAGACACATCAAATTAAAGTAGCATTTAGAATCTGTTAAGGGGAGAAATTTAAACAGATTCTAAATCTTCGTACGCAGGGAGTAAACTTTCTCACGGATATATTCGCACTGTTGCGAAGGGGTGCCTATGGCAGATAAATGATCGAGAGTTATAGCCTCACCGACGACAATTTTGATGTTGCGTCCTTTCTGTCGGAACATTCCATCTACGAGTAGAAGCATCTCAAGGTTTGCCTTTATTCCTAATCTTTTGCGCCAGCGGTAGAGTCTGTAGAATCCAGCGTGGAGAGTGCCATCGACATATATTGGCACCACGCTGCGTTTTGAGTTCTGCGCCTTGCGGATAAATGTATTTTTCCACTGAGGGTCTTGAATATCGCCATCAAAACATCGTGAACACATTCCTGCAGGGAATGTCAAAATAGGGAGATCACCTTCGAGTTCTGTTTCGAATTTTCGTGCGTATGCACTATTTTGCTTACCGAGAGTATTGACAGGTATCCATATCGGAGCTAGGGGTTTAAGGTTCATGAGTATATCATTCACAACAACTCTAGCGTCCCCAAAGTGCTCTATCATAAGGTCGGCGAGCATCATTCCATCCATACCACCAGATGGGTGGTTCGAGGCGAACATATATCTCTGCGAAGGATCTAGCGAGTCTAAACCCATGGCAGAGTATGTTATATTTTGGCGTTTAAAAAAAGCACGTAGAAACTCCTGTGGAGATAGCTCCCATCCGCTTTCTATTATCTCGTTTAGTTCATCGACATGGAGCAAACCATTGAGCCAACGATATACAAATCCCGGAATATATTTTGCCAACTTTGCAGACTTTGATGATATGATTTTGCGAAGATCTATTTGTGCCATAAAAATTGCTATTTTATTGTATGAAATTATTGCGCAAATGTAATACTTTTTAGCCAATAAATCATTAACTTTACACCCTAAACAGTAATTATATGACTCAAACACCCTCGACATACCATACTCCCGTACTATTACAAGAATCTGTAGATCTGATGAATATCCAAGCGGGGGGAGTATATGCCGACCTCACATTTGGAGGAGGAGGACACTCACGCCATATATTGAGCCGCATGGATTCCTCATCACACCTCTACTCTTTTGACCAAGATGCTGATACCAAGGATAATGCACCGATGGGAGATGATAGGTTTCACTACGTGGAGAGCAACTTTCGTTTTTTGAGAGGTGCGCTACGATTGCGAGGAGTCACACAGGTGGATGCAATACTTGCCGATTTGGGGGTTTCATCGCACCACTTCGATGCGGTACATAGAGGTTTTTCATTTCGAGGCTCCGCACCGCTAGATATGCGCATGAACCAGAGGGGGCGACTCACGGCACGAGATATAGTGAACAAATACTCCAACGAAGAACTAACACGCATATTCCGTGACTGGGGCGAGATCCAAACTCCATGGAAGGTTGCCAACTGTGTGGAGCGTGCACGAGGCGAATCGGCGATTGAGACCACTGCAGATTTGGTGGCGGCGGTAGCACCCTGCACCCCCAAGAAAGATGAATCTAAATTCCTCACAAAGCTATTCCAAGCTCTTCGTATTGAGGTTAATGGCGAGATGGAGGCACTCAAGATGGCTCTGGAACAGAGTCTTAAGGTTCTTAAACCCGGAGGACGATTGGTCGTAATATCGTACCACTCGTTGGAGGATCGGTTGGTGAAAAATTTCATAAAGAGCGGAAATTTCGAGGGTCGTGTAGATCGTGATTTTTATGGTCGCACCACCACACCATTCGAAATGGTCACACGCAAAGCCCAGCCACCAACCAATGACGAGATCGAACGCAATCCACGCTCACGAAGTGCGAAGTTGCGTGCGGCGATAAAACTATAACATACTTTCCAATAATTTTCGATGGAAGATACCTACTTTGACCCACAACCGACACCCGAAGAGGTGGAGCAGCAACGTGCGCTAGAGGAGCAAGATGCTCTGCTGGCACGCCGGATTCGTCGTGAGGTATTGAGAGTCAATAGCGGAGAGGCGGATGACGACATCAAAAGAGAGAGAGAAGAAGAGGAGCAGGCGCAGAGAGAGAAAGAGATCGCAGAGCGTATGGAGCGTCGTCGCAAAGCGAGTGCTTTTTGGCAACTCATATCGGGTAATATATTGGTTAACAAGGGGGTTGCGAGGTATTATGTTCATATGATCGCAGTTGCAGTGATGTTTTTTTTGAGCATTATGGTTATGTTCTATTCGTTGCACATGGATATGCGCTATTCACGACTAGAGCGAGAGGTGCAGCTCCTTCGAGAGAGGTCGCTTAGGTATCAAAGCGAAAGATATCAACATAGCTCTCACTCCGCAATCAAAGAGCAGCTGAGAATTAAAGGTATAAATTTAGAGGAGGCGGTAGCACCCTCAACACTTATAGAGTAAAATTGCGATGCCGACAACACCACAAAACGATATAAAGAGCGACATCATCAAACGAGTGAGGGTACTTTATGTACTCTTCATATTGGTGGGCTCTATAATTTTCCTGCGTCTGATATGGGTGCAGGTCTTCTCTAGCGAGGTTGCGTTTAATGCAGAGAGGTTGGAGGGGCGAATTTTTCAACACCAAGATATCAAAGCGCATCGAGGGTCGATACTCTCGCGAGACTCTGAGCCATTGGCGACATCCATTTTCCGATATCAGGTGGAGATGGATTTTGGATCAGAGGGTTTCGATTCGCTCAAAACATACTACGAACAGAGCGACTCTTTGGCGGAGTTGCTATCGAAATATTTCAAGGATCGTAGCGAGGCTCAATATCGGAAAATGTTCCGTGAGCAGCGAGCTAAAAAATATAAACTCACCTACAAAAAAGATTCACTAGTCGCACGTAGCGAGGGGTGGTGGGGTCGTACATGGGATAGACTTCGAGGCGAAGAGTTCAAAACAATGAAGGTGTATGATACGCTGCGAGACCACACCCCAGTGGCTATTCTACCACGAGATATCGACTACACGGAGTGGCAAACGCTACGCAAATTCCCAATATTGAATTGGAATATGGGAATGACATATAACCTCACGATGCGAGACGAGAGAGTCTACCCTCAGGAGGGTTTGGGAGGACGCATAATTGGTAAGTTACAGGGAGATCGTGGTGGCGATTACGGTATCGAGATGGTTATGAGTGAGGCTCTTGCAGGGCGTGATGGCAAGGTTAAAAGGCAACGTATCGCACGTGGATTCTACGGTCGAGTTGTCGATGGAGACAATGTTGACGCTGTGGATGGGTTGGATGTTGTCACCACACTCGATGTAGATTTGATGGATGTAGCAGATAGAGCTCTGCGCCGACAACTCACAAGCCAAAATGCACTGTGGGGAACAACGATAGTGATGGATGTAGAGTCGGGAGAGATATTGGCGATGGCAAACCTAGGAAACACGAAGGGGGGATTCTCGGAGGATCGTTTCAACTACGCCATAGGGTCTCGTATGGAGCCAGGATCGACATTTAAACTCGCTGCTCTTCTAGCACTTCTCGAAGAGGGGGGATTCTCGGAGGATCACATCATCGACTCGGGAGATGGAGGTGTTGTCATGGTGGGCAAAGCACGAGTTAAAGATTCGCATAAGGGGTATTCGGAGGTGGATCTACACACGGCATTTGCACAGTCGCTTAATGTATACTTCGCAACAGCTGTGTATGAGACATTTAATAAAAACCCTAACCAATATATAGATTACCTGAAATCTATAAATTTAGACAAAACAGTGGGTCTAGATGCATACGGAGAGCCCAAGCCACTACTCCCCTCACCAGGGATGAAGGGGTTGTGGACAGAGAATGTTACACTCCCCTATCTGGGTTATGGATATGCGGCGGAGGTGACCCCACTGCAAACCGCAACGCTATATAACGCTGTTGCGAATGATGGTAAGATGGTAGCACCACGACTCGTCAAGGAGATACGCCGTGGAGACAAAGTGGTGGAGAGATTCGACTCGCAGACGTTGGTGCCGAAGATCTGCTCCGATAGAACACTCAAAAAGGTGAGGGAGCTACTTGTGGAGGTTGTCGATTCGGGAACAGCGAATTGGTACTTAGGGAAGTTTGATGGAATGAAGGTCGGAGCAAAGACAGGTACGGCACAGGTCGCACAAAATGGACTCCAATATAAGGATGGTTACTACTTGGGTAGCATGGTGGGATATATGCCGGCACATAAGCCCCGATACACGATTCTCACGGCGGTGTATACTCGCCTTGGTCGAGGTCGCACGATATATGGTGCGGGATTGGCGGGACCTGTGGTACGAGATGTTATGCGCTACCTCTACAATCGAGATCAAGAGTGGTTGGCACCTATCGACACCATAAAAAGCCGCAACTACCCCACACGCATAAAGGGTGGAGAGATATCGGCGGTGAAGAGTGTGACATCGAAACTATCCCCCTCCGCAGCCAAAAGCGATAGCAACAAAGGGTGGGGTACGACATCCGTTGCGCATGATTCAAAGGTGACAATCGAGAGTGTTGCAGAGTCAGCCAACGAGATGCCCAATGTTGTGGGCATGGGGCTGAAGGATGCGATGTTTCTACTCGAAAGTAGAGGCTTGAGAGTTAGTTTCTCGGGGTCGGGACGTGTCGTGAGCCAAAGTATACGTTCGGGACAGAAGATATCCCGTGGAGGGTATGTATCAATTACACTTAAGTAAAAGGGATGAAACAATTAAAGGATTTACTACAAAATATAAAATGCGTGGAGGTGCGAGGAGGCAACACGGAGCAGGAGGTGACAGCTCTTCACTACGACTCACGCATGGTGGAGCGAGGATCGCTATTCTTTGCCATTGTGGGCGAAGTGGCGGATGGTCATAACTACATCTCCACAGCGACGCAGAGAGGTGCGGTGGCGGTTGTGTGTCAACATCTTCCCGATGTTATTGATCCGCAGGTGTGCTATATTGTTGTTGAGGAGTCGAGCTTGGCGATGGGAGATATCGCCTCGGCATTCTACGACAACCCCTCCACAGAGCTTAAATTGGTGGGTATCACCGGCACAAATGGAAAGACCACCACTGCAACACTCCTCTACGATCTATTCACGAAGTTGGGGTATAAAGTTGGGTTGATATCAACGGTGGTATACAAAATCGGAGCGGAGAGTATCGACTCCACACACACCACACCCGATGCCATACGTCTGTCTCAGATGATGCGTCGCATGGTGGACGAGGGGTGCGAACTTTGTTTTATGGAGGTGTCGTCACACGCCATAGCGCAACATCGAACTCAGGGATTGTCGTTCGATGGGGCGATATTTTCAAATATCACACATGACCACTTGGATTACCACAAAACATTTAGCGAATATATCAAAGTCAAGAAACAACTCTTCGATTCACTCGATCGAGGTGCATTTGCACTGACTAATATCGACGATCGTAATGGGCGTGTTATGCTCCAAAACTGCAAGGCGAAGTGTGTTAGTTACTCTTTGCGCTCGATGGCAGATTTCAGAGCAAAGGTTGTGGAGATGCACGTAGATGGGATGTTGCTGAAGTTGGACTCCGAGGAGGTGTGGGTGAAATTTATTGGACGTTTCAATGTCTACAACATCTTGGCAGCATACGCAACAGCGAGGTTGTTGGGGGTAGATAAGGACGAGGTGTTGGTGGCACTTAGCATGCTACACTCCGTAAGTGGACGTTTCGAATATATGACAACACCCGCAGGCACGACGATAATTGTGGATTATGCCCACACCCCCGATGCACTCGAAAATGTCCTCACCACCATCGAAGAGATACGACATGAGGGGCAGGATCTATATGTTGTGTGCGGATGCGGCGGAGATAGAGACCACGACAAACGACCGAAGATGGCAGCTATAGCGGCAAAGTATGCGACACTCTCGATCTTCACGTCGGATAATCCTCGCAGCGAAGATCCCGAGTCCATTCTCGACGATATGATCTCGGGAGTTAGAGGTAGCTCGGCACGTTATCTTCGAATCACAGATCGTGCGGAGGCGATCAAAGCGGCGGTGATCTTTTCGAAGGGGGGAGATATAATCCTCATCGCAGGAAAGGGTCACGAAACATACCAAATAATCGGCACACAACGTCACCACTTCGACGACCGAGAGGTGGCACGTGCAGCGGTAGAGAATTTATAAATTACAAAATAACAAAGAATGTTTTATCATCTATTTAGATACCTCGCAGATATGGGTATCGACCTCCCGGGAGGAGGAATGTTTAACTACTTGACGTTTCGTTCATCGTTGGCGGTGATCCTGGCTCTTATCATCGTTATCACCTTCGGAAAATCTATCATCGCCTTTTTGCAACGCAAACAGATCGGAGAGCAGATCCGAGATTTGGGGCTAGAGGGTCAACTCGCAAAGCGTGGCACACCAACAATGGGTGGTGTGATTATACTACTTGCGGTGCTGCTGCCGACGCTACTTTTTGGACGACTCGACAACATATATGTCATACTTATGATTGTGACAACAATATGGTTGGGTCTCATTGGATTTTTGGATGACTACATCAAGGTATTTCTCAAAAACAAAGAGGGGTTGAATGGACGTTTCAAGATCATCGGACAGGTGGGTCTTGGAATCATTGTTGGGTTGGTGATGTGGTTTTCGGCCGAGGTGTCGATACGTGAAAAGGTGACACCCAATATCGAAATCACGCAGCAAGGTACAACTCAAGAGATGAGTACAACTGTTGAGTCTCAACAAGTTGCCAAAACCACAATTCCATTTATCAAAAACAACGAGTTGGATTATGGCGACTTCACGGGACACAACAACACGGCGACTCTGATTCTATATATGTTTGTTGCGATATTTGTAGTGACAGCGGTGTCGAATGGAGCGAACCTCACCGATGGTTTGGATGGTTTGGTTACGGGGGTGTCGGCTCCTATTGTTGCGGTGTTGGGTGTGTTGGCATACCTCTCAGGACACGTTGTGTATGCGGATTATCTCAATATCATGTATATCCCACAAAGTGGTGAGTTGGTGGTATTTGCCGCAGCATTGAGTGGTGCGCTAATCGGATTTTTGTGGTACAACTCATACCCGGCACAGATATTCATGGGCGACACAGGGTCGTTATCTATAGGTGGAATCATTGCGGTATTTGCACTGTGCATCCGCAAGGAGCTGTTGTTGCCACTTTTGTGCGGTATATTTTTGGTGGAGGCGTTGTCGGTGATGATCCAAGTGGGATATTTCAAATACACCAAAAAGAGGTTTGGCGAGGGTCGAAGAGTATTCCGAATGTCGCCAATACACCACCACTACCAAATGGAGGGGATATTCGAAACAAAAATCGTTATCCGTTTCTGTATCATATCAATAATGTTGGCAGCAATGACCATCGCAACACTCAAAATCAGGTAATGACATGGATAATAAATCACAACGCATAGTGGTACTCGGAGGGGGTATTAGCGGCTTTGGATCGGCAATCCTCTCTAAGAAGATGGGATTCGATACATTCCTATCCGACAAGGGGACAATATCGGCTCAATACCGCAAACTTCTTAACGATTGGGAGGTGAGTTTCGAGGATGGAGGACACACCGAGGAGTTGATACTCTCAGCCACAGAGGTTATAAAATCTCCCGGAATACCCGAAAAAGCACCTATAATACAGAAACTCAGAGAGATGGGGACACCCATAATATCCGAGATCGAATTCGCAGGAAGATACCTCGACTCTGCTCGCACGATATGTATCACGGGATCTAACGGAAAAACAACGACAACATCGTTGATCTACAAAATTCTCTGCGATGCGGGCTACAATGTCGCTTTAGGAGGAAATATTGGCGAGAGCTTTGCATACTCTGTGGCGACACAGGAGTATGATTGGTATGTTTTGGAGTTGAGTTCGTTTCAACTCGATGGGATGTATGAGTTCAAAGCGGATATCTCTATTTTGATGAATATCACCCCCGACCACCTCGATCGCTACGACTATAACTTCCAAAACTACGCCGCTTCGAAGATGAGAATCACTCGCAATCAAGGGGCTACAGAGAACTTTATTTTTTCGGGAGATGACCCCACCATTACGGCACAACTCAAAGAGGCAGATATGAAGATGAGCCTGCTACCATTTGTTGCGGTGGGAGAGTGTCGCCCAAAACAGGGGGCTTATCTACAAGATGATAGAATCATCTCTCATCTTGCGGATATGACAGTCGAAGTGGCAGTGGAGCAGATGCAAATCAAGGGTCTGCACAACGCATACAACGCAATGGCAGCATCTTTGGCAGCACTCTCCGCTGGAGTCTCAGCAGAGGTTATCGAGAGATCTATTGTCAGCTTCAATCCCGTGGAGCACCGCTTGGAGCCCGCCGGAGTGATAGATGGGGTGATATATATCAATGACTCGAAGGCTACCAATGTCGATTCGGTGTGGTATGCACTCGAAAGTGTTAAGAAACCTACGGTGTGGATCGCCGGAGGCACGGACAAAGGCAACGATTATGAGCCGCTCAAAGAGTTCGCACGCGAGAAGGTTCACACGCTAATCTGCATGGGTGTCGACAACAAAGCACTCAAAAGTGCATTCAAAGGGGTTGTGCCTCGCATAATATCGACCCACACATTCGAAGATGCTATGGCGGCAGCCTACCGCTCGGCATGTGTTGGAGACGTTGTGTTGCTCTCTCCGGCATGTGCATCGTTCGATCTATTCAAAAATTATGAGCATCGTGGTCACCTATTCAAAGAGTGGGTGGCAGCAAAAAAATAGAGAGTATGGCAACAAAGTCATCAACACCTCAACATCACGAACATAGTTGGCACTCATGGTGGATATCAGGAGATAAAGTGCTGTGGGTAATAATCGCTACAATGGCGATTATATCAATACTTGTGGTCTATTCGTCGACCGCAAAGATGGCGTATGATGCCAATATGTTAAACTCCACAGCGGGATTCCTCAAACAGCAGTTCAAGGTCTTAGCTGCAGGCGCACTCTTCTTGTGGCTTTTCCACAAAATAAACTATCCTGCAGTGCGAATCTTGACACCGTGGGCATTTTGGCTATCGTTAGCGGTCACACTGCTCGCCTACAGATTTGGACACGTCACCAATGGTGCAGCGAGGTGGATCCCGATCGGAAGTTTTCAATTCCAACCCTCCGAAGCGTTGAAGGTCGCAACAATATTGATGTTGGCAAAGGGGTTGGCGAAACAACAAAAAATTATCGGTCGACTCCGCATAGTCCCTTCGCTTAACCCATTTTTGTGGGGACTCCCCGGACAACGTAAAATATGGAGGGAGGGCACATGGCCAATATTGTGCCCTGTGGTGATTGCATGTGCGGCGATTGTTGTGGCACACACCTCCTCGGCGATATTGCTTTTTGTCGCCTCGTTGGTGGTGATGATGATTGGACGTGTGAGATGGAGCGAGTTAGGGAAAATTTTGTTGCTTGCAATATTGGCAGCGACGTTATATTTGGCGGTGGGAATCGGACGTAGCGACACCGCCAACAATCGTGTTTCGACATGGATTGAACTGCTCACAACAGATCGCACAAATGTTAATATCAACGACCTCACCGACACCGAACGCTCGATGATAGCGATCCATAATGGCGGAATATTTGGCGAGGGGGCAGGACATAGTGCCATGCGTGTGGAGATGATCCACCCCGAAAGCGACTACGCCTTTGCATTCTTCGTCGAGGAGTATGGTTTGATCCTATCGTTGGTGGTGTTGATGCTCTACTTATGGTTATTCTTTCGAGCCATCGAAATCACACGTGAATGTAAGGCTGCATTTCCGGTACTTATGGTTATGGGGTTGGCGGTGATGATAACATGTCAAGCACTGCTACACATCATGGTCACACTAAATATAACACCCGAAACGGGACAAACACTACCTCTCATATCACGTGGAGGATCATCATTCTTTTTCACAGCTATTGCCCTTGGATTGGTGTTGAGCGTGAGTCGCCAAAATATCGAGAATCGCCAAAAGTGACAAATATATGGTCGCACGATTTCTGACATATATCGAATCCGAAAGGAGGTATTCTCCACTCACACTACGCAACTACAAACGAGATCTGGAACTCTTTTTGCAGTGGTTAGGGGTGAGTGTCGAAGAGTTTGATCCCTCGCAGGTGACACATCACACCATTCGAGAGTGGATTGTGGAGCGTATGGATAGCGGTGTTGTCGCCTCGGCAACTCTCAATCGTGAACTTTCGACGTTGCGTTCATTCTTTCGATGGGCACTTTCGGTGGGAGGTGTGACATCGAACCCCACGCAGGGGATAATGTCGCTACGTTGCAGTAAGAAACTACCAACTTTTGTCGCACAGAGCAAGATGAACAGAGTGAACGAGTGCTCGTTCAACAAGACAGATAGCGAAGAGTTTCGTGATTTGAGAGATGGACTCATCATGTTGTTGTTCTACTCTACAGGTATCCGCTCGGCGGAGTTAGTATCTATTGATTTGGAGGATTTTAGCGACAATTTTCGTACCCTCAAAGTTAAGGGAAAGGGCGGAAAGGAGCGTATTGTGCCAATTATGGAGTGTGTGCGTCAAATAATTTTGTTGTATATTTCAAAAATTAAACAACAAAATATTTGCATATATCCACATTTTCCTCTATTTTTATCATTGAGGGGTGCCAAAAATTCAGGTGAGGTGACACCATCGAGGATATCCGCAAATATGGTATATCGTATCGTGCGGCGAGATCTGGGTGACGCAGGGGTGCAGGGGCGCAAAAGTCCACACGTTTTAAGACACACCTTCGCAACACAACTCCTCAATGCGGGTGCCGACATGAGAGAGATTCAGGCGATATTGGGACATAGCTCACTGCAATCGACCCAAGTATACACCCACAACTCAATATCGGCACTACAAAATGCCTACAAAATAGCTCACCCACGAGGAGAGCAAAAAAAAGTAGATAAGTAACGGGCTTACCACCCAAAATTATTAACAATTTAAAACGAAAAGTTATGAACGTTCAAATTCAATCAGTAAAATTCGATGCCGACAAACAACTAATCGACTTCGTAGAGGCAAAAATGGCAAAGCTAGATCGTTTCGCTGATAACTCAACAGGTGCAGATGTAATACTCAAACTAGATAAGGATAACGAAAAAGGAAATAAAGTTGCGACTATAACCCTTCGTGTTCCAGGAGATGACCTTGTGGCAGAACGTCAAGCTAAAAGTTTCGAAGAGGCGGTGGATGAAGCTATTGACGCTATCAAAAAACAGATCGAAAAGGCTAAGTCTAAACGTGGTGAGTAAAAAATAGATCCACCCCGGATGCAACACTGTTCCATATAGTATACGTGAGTTCGAATTATCCAACTCAGGTTTAAGGCTTAAAAATCCGATTTATATTCGATAACCCCATCTAAGTCTCCCCCAAGCCGTTGGGGGAGACTTGTTTTAGAGGTGAGTGTGAATAACAAGGATGAGTTTATATGGTAATAAATATATCAAAAATATTATCTTTGCACTATGGATTTGATATTAAAATATTTTCCCGATCTAAGTGATCGTCAAAAAGAGCAGTTTCGAAATTTGTATGATGTATACGCAGAGTGGAATAGCAAGATAAATGTTGTGTCACGCAAAGATTTCGATCAACTTTATCTTCGCCATGTTCTTCACTCATTAGCTATTGCTAAGGTGTGTAGTTTCGAGGTCGGAGCGAGGGTTATAGATGTAGGCTGTGGAGGGGGATTCCCCTCTATTCCGCTCGCCATCCTATTTCCCGAAGTTCAATTTATGGCGGTAGACTCCATAGGCAAGAAAATTACAGTCGTAAGCGGTGTTGCTGAGGCTTTAGGAATCGAAAATATCACACCTCGAAACTGCCGTGTGGAGCAGGTGAATGCAAAATTTGATTATGTCATTTCACGTGCTGTGACCGATATGTCAACCTTTGTTGGATGGGTGTGGAACAAACTAGAGAGGGGGCAAAAGGGAACTTTGCGCAATGGAATAATATACCTCAAGGGGGGGGATTTAGCTGAGGAGCTAGCTCTAACTCAGAAAAAGTGGAACGTCTACTCCATCTCGGATCACTTCGACGAGGAGTTCTTCGAAACCAAGAAAGTTGTCTACACACAACGCTAAGAATCATGAAACGTATCATCATCGTCGGAGCATCATCGGGCATTGGAGCGGAGCTGGCACGCCAATTTATATCGCTTGGGTGGAGAGTCGGAGTGGCTAGTCGCCGCATGGAACCTCTACTCACTCTTGTCGAACTCGCACCCGAGAGGGTATTCGCCCAACATATAGATGTACAGTGTGAGGATGCGCCAAACTCCCTCAATATGCTTATCTCCAAAATGGGGGGTGTAGATATATATCTACATAGCTCTGGTATTGGACATCAAAATAAAGAGCTCGATGCGCAAATCGAAATCGAAACTATGCGTACAAATGGAGAGGGTTTTGTAAGAATGGTAACCGCTGCATTTAACCACTTCCGAGAGCAAGGTGAAGGGGGGCATGTTGTGGCAATAACCTCCGTGGCTGGAACTCGTGGAGGGGGTAACGCTCCGGCATATTCTGCGGTGAAGGCTATGCAGAGCCACTACCTTGCAGGGTTAGCGCAGCTCTCTAATACGGAGAGTTTAAATATCACGATAACAGATGTTTTACCCGGATTTGTCGCCACCCCTCTTATCGGGGAGTGCCCCTATCCGATGGTTATGGAGGTGGAGTATGCCGCACGCAAAATCGTAAAAGGAGTTCTTCGCAGAGGTCGACGTGTGGTTGTGGATTGGAGGTATTCGCTACTTATCGCAATATGGAGATTGATACCTCGATATTTGTGGGAGAGGATGAAGCTCTAATTTTGTGGCGATTTGTGCAGAAAAAAATATGCTAGGAGTGAATCTACCCCTAGCATATTTTCTTTAAGTAGGGTAAAATAATTATTGGTGTATTTTTAAGAGTGCTATTGGAGATGAGATTTTTTGCTATTGAATTGAAAATATAGTGGTTCTACATTGAGATTTAATAGTGAAAAATATTGC
>JAWXSU010000007.1:0-22449 GCA_044434245.1 Rikenellaceae bacterium
CGACGCTCTTTCCGATCTCAACGAGAACCCGTTCGACAATGGGGTGAACCGCTATCCCGACCCGCACCAACTCTCTCTCAAAGCGCAACTCAGCACAATCAAGGGGGTTGCACCTAAAAATATCTTCATCGGTAATGGTAGTGATGAGGCTATTGATTTGGCATTCAGAGTATTTGCTCGCCCGGGAGTAGACAATGCAGTGAGCATTGCGCCAACATACGGAATGTATAAAGTGGCGGCTGCTACGAACGATATCGAGGTGCGAGAGGTGCAGTTGGGTGTAAATTTCGAATTGCCCGTTGAGGCACTTTTGGCGGCGGCGGACGAGAACACTAAACTTATGTGGATATGCTCGCCTAACAACCCTACGGGTAACTTGTTCCCCGAGGAGCAGATTGTCGAGATTATCGAGAGGTTTGATGGCGTTGTGGTTGTTGATGAGGCGTATATCGATTTTGCCGACAGCGAGGGATTTTTACCTAAACTCTCTAAATATGAAAATTTGATTGTGTTGCAAACCCTCTCTAAAGCGTGGGGAATGGCGGGTCTTAGATTTGGATTGGCATTTGCGTCGGAGCAGATTATCGCACTTATGAATATGGTGAAATATCCATACAACATCAATGTCTTGACCCAAGCAAAAGTTGCTGAGATGCTCAACAAAGGGATTGATGGTCAGGTGGAGGAGATTGTTGCTCAGCGAAGTAGAGTAATAGAGGAGCTTTCGAAAATAGCTCTTGTCGAGAAGATATTTGACACCCAAGCAAATTTTGTACTTATCCGTACTGTAGCGGCTAACGATCTATACGATAAGTTGGTCGATGGGGGAGTGATCGTTCGCAACCGCTCTAAAGTTAAGGGGTGCGAGAATACTCTGCGCATAACGGTAGGTACAGCGTTGGAGAACAATCGCATGATAAAAATAATTAAGGAATATAGGGGAGTTCAAATTTCCTCCTAAAATACTTTTCAGCTACTAACTACCCCTTTTCGTCTTTGCAAAAATAGGTAGTAGGAGCTACTACGACCCACTTTTGCAAAGATAAAAATGGATAATTATTAACTAAAAATTAAATTCAGGGAGAAAATAGAACTCCCCTATAAATAATGAAAACAGCACTCTTTATCGACCGTGATGGTACAATCATCATCGAGCCACCCATAGATTTCCAAGTCGATTCGCTCGAAAAATTAGCTTTCAAAGAGGGGGCTATATCTGCTCTTAAATCGCTCAGTTCGATGGATTTCGAAATGGTGATGGCGACAAATCAAGATGGACTAGGCACAGATTCATTCCCTGAGGAGACCTTTCACCCTGCGCACAATAAGATGCTTGATATCTTAGCGAGCGAGGGGATTTCGTTTGATGACCAACTCATTGACCGCACATTCGAGAGTGAGAACGCCCCAACTCGTAAACCTCGAACCGGAATGTTTGGATCATACCTCAATGGCGACTACGACATGGCAAATAGCTACGTCATAGGCGATAGAGTGACGGATATAATATTGGCTAAAAACTTGGGAGCTAAGGGTATACTTCTAGCTTCGGAAGAGGAGGGATGGCAGATGGTACGTGACGCTGATTGCGAAGAGGTGTGTGTGTTAGTCACAGAGGATTGGAGTGATGTCACGGAGTTTATCCGCCGAGGTCAACGCAGAGTGGAGATTGTGCGAGGCACGAAGGAGACTCAAATTCGTGTGGTTTTGGATCTCGATAAATCTGCCGGCATGGAGTCTAAAATATCTACTGGACTAAAGTTCTTCGACCATATGTTAGACCAAATAGCCCACCACGGAGGTGTGAGCCTCGTAGTCGATGCTAAGGGTGATTTGGAGGTGGATGAGCACCACACCATAGAGGATGTGGCAATCACGCTGGGAGAGGCTATAGATAAGGCTTTGGGTTCGAAGGTGGGTATCGCAAGATATGGTTTTGCACTACCTATGGATGAGTGCAGGGCATTGGTACTCATTGACTTTGGCGGACGTATAGATTTTGAGTGGGATGCGGAGTTCAAGCGTGAATATGTGGGGGATGTGCCTACGGAGATGTTCCGCCACTTCTTTATTTCGCTCTGTGCTGCGGCACGCTGCAATCTGCAAATTTCGGCTGTGGGCGAGAATGAGCACCACAAAATTGAGGGTATCTTCAAAGCGTTTGCTAGAGCACTCAAAATGGCTGTGCGTCGTGAAAAATTTAATAACGATATACCAAGTTCTAAAGGAATACTATAATGATAGCAGTAACAGATTACGATACAGGCAACCTGCGTTCGGTGATGAATGCTCTGCAACGCACTGGTGCAGAGTTTGTCGTTACATCCGACGAGGCGACACTTCGTGCGGCAGATAAGGTTATTATGCCTGGGGTAGGTGAGGCATCGAGTGCGATGGAGAAGCTACGAGAGAGAGGATTAGACAAAATAATCCCGTCACTCACACAGCCAGTTTTGGGGATATGCATCGGTATGCAACTCATGTGCGAATATAGCGAAGAGGGGGATGCTGAGTGTTTAGGAATTTTTCCTACGAAGGTGGTGAAACTTCCGAACGTGCTCCCAAATGGTGAGATATTGAAGGTGCCACATGTGGGGTGGGATACGATAGAGAATCTGAAAACACCGCTTTTTGAGGGGATTAATGAGTCGTCACACCTATATTATGTACACTCTTTTGCTGCGCAGTTGTGCGACGCAACAATCGCATCGACAACATATGGTGTCGAGTTCAGTGCATCTTTGCATCGAGATAACTTCTATGGCACACAGTTCCATCCCGAAAAGAGTGGCTCGGTGGGCGAGGCAATTTTGAATAATTTCTTAAAACTATAATAATGATCGAGATAATTCCAGCAACAGATATAATTGGTGGCGAGTGCGTGCGCTTGTCGCAGGGAGATTATGCCCGCCAAACAACATACTATCGTGACCCGTTGGATGCTGCAAAGCAGTTCGAAGATGCAGGAATCAAACGTCTGCATATGGTCGATTTGGATGGAGCGAAGGCATCTGCACCTATGAACTTAAAGGTGTTGGAGAGGGTGGCAACACATACTTCGCTTATACCTCAATGGGGTGGTGGCATCAAAAGTACTCAAGCACTTACGGATGTATTCAACGCAGGTGCAGCACGTGCCATCGTTGGTAGTTTGGCGGTACGTGAGAGTGAAACTTTCGCTACATGGCTAGACAAATTTGGTGGCGAGAAGATGGTTTTGGGTGCAGATCTTAAGGGTGACAAAGTGGCGATTCAGGGATGGTTAGAGGAGTCGGAGATGACGGCTGCCGACCTTTTCAACCGCTTTATGCCTCATGGACTTAAACACATCATTACAACAGATATTTCGAGGGATGGAATGATGTGTGGTGCGGCACGTGACCTCTATGTGCAGTTGATGTCAGAATTCCCGAGCTTGAATATCATCGCAAGTGGCGGTATTAGCAAATGGGCAGATGTCGAGGAGTTGGAGGCTGCAAATGTCAAAAGTGTAATCGTTGGTAAAGCCTTGTATGAGGGTGGAATCACGTTAAAAGAGTTGGAAGAATGCTTGCGAAGAGAATAATCCCATGCCTCGATATCAAAGAGGGACAGACAGTTAAGGGTGTCAATTTCCTCGAACTTCAACAGGTGGGCGACCCTGTGGAGTTGGGGGCTAAGTATGCCGCAGAGGGGGCAGATGAGTTGGTCTATCTAGATATTAGTGCCACACTCGAAGGTCGCAATACCTTCACCGATCTGGTGACTCGCATTGCGGAGCGTATAAATATCCCATTCACCGTGGGTGGCGGCATAAGCTCCATTTCGGATGCTGAGCGTTTGTTGGGTGCTGGAGCTGATAAGATTACGATAAATAGTGCGGCGGTGGCGAACCCTGCGCTCATTGACCAGATCGCATCAAAATATGGTTCACAATTTGTTGTGGTGGCGATAGATGCCAAAACCGTAGAGGGCGAGTGGCGTGTGACAACACATGGCGGAAAGAAGTTCTCGGAGCGTGAACTATTCACTTGGGCGAGTGAGGCTTATGAGCGTGGAGCAGGAGAGATTCTTTTCACATCTATGGATCACGACGGCACAAAGAGCGGTTACCCCTGCGATTCATTTGCTCGTCTGGCGGAGCTACCGATCCCCATCATCGCAAGTGGAGGAGCTGGCACATCGCAACACATAGCAGATGTACTCACCACAGGCATGGCGGATGCTGCCCTCGCAGCGAGTATTTTTCACTACAACGAAATTCCAATTCCTGTGCTTAAGGAGTACCTCAGAGAGCAGAATATTTGTGTGAGGTAGGGGCTTTCTGGATTGCCCTGCCCTGCCCTGCGCGGGCGGCGGCGGAGTGCTCTCCGCTGAGCTACCTTTTATTGCGGCTTGGGGCTAAGAACTTGCAGTTCTTAGATTTTAAGTAGTGAAAAACAATTATTGCCATATTTTTAATAGCACTCTTGGAGCGATATTTTTCACTATTAAATCTCAATGTAGAACCACTATATTTTCAATTCAATAGCAAAAAATCTCATCTTCAATAGCACTATCAAAAACACACCAATAATTATTTTACACTACTTAAGATTCATGATTTTGGTTCAAATAAATTTGACCAAAATCATAACTCTTAAAATTTATCAAACACGTGCCGTGTTTGAACCCGAATCGAGTTTATACCACACCTTTTTTTTGATAATTTAAAACACTAAAAATATGAAAAGTAATGTAACATCATTTGAGGCGTTGTCTCTGGATAAACAACCCGATGGACTTATCCCTGTGATTATTCAGGACAATGACACACTAGAGGTTTTAATGCTCGGTTATATGAACGCCGAGGCATTCGAAAAGAGCCTAGCGGAGGGGCGTGTGACATTCTATAGCCGCACTCGCCAAACTCTATGGACAAAGGGCGAGACAAGTGGTAACTTCCTCAACATAGTGGAGATGCGTGATGATTGTGACCACGACACCCTCCTTATCCGTGTCAACCCTATAGGTCCTACTTGCCACACGGGAGCACGTAGTTGTTTCCGCCAAGATGGTGACACCAACGAAGGGTTTATCCGCCACCTCGGAGCATTTATCAAAACTCGCCACGAGCAGATGCCCGAAGGATCATACACCACAAAACTATTCAACAAGGGTGTACCTAAAATCGCACAAAAGGTTGGCGAAGAGGCAGTGGAGACTGTAATCGAAGCTGTTGCAGGAAACTATGACGATATGATATATGAGGCATCAGACCTTATATATCACCTACTTGTACTATTGGAGTCTACAGGCAAATCTATTGCAGATTTAGAGACCGAGCTAGTTAAGCGTCACTCATAATTTCAAATCCAAAACTGACGTTACAAACAAAATAGTCTATATTTTGGTCGAATTATTCGAAACCAAAATATAGACTATTTTTTGTAGTTACCTATCAGTCAAGTTATCTGCTTAAACAGATTCTAAATCTTAGTCACAGCAATTACAAGAGGTGACTCATCTAAATCAGACTCCACAACAAAATCACCAGCTGGAGACTCTGCGCACTTAACCTCCACAGCGAGAGTTTGTTGTGCTACATACTCCGCATATGTGCTAAGCGAAGAGACGATATTCTCACGACTCTCGATCTCGACACGGATCTTATCTACGACCTCGAATCCAGAATCTTTACGTATATTTTGAATACGATTCACTAATTCACGAGCCACACCCTCAGCCTTCAACTCATCGGTAAGGGTTATATCGAGAGCCACGGTGAGTTTACCCTCCGTTGCAACTAACCATCCCGGCATATCCTCAGATGTGATCTCAAAGTCGGCAGGAGTTACTGTGATCTGCTCCGCTCCCATATCCAACACGATCTCTGTCGAGTTCTCAATCTCTGCGATTTTATCTTGGTCGAATTGAGCTGCCATCGCTGCAATCTGCTTCATATATTTACCATATCGAGGACCTAGGGTCTTGAAGTTTGGTTTGATACGCTTGGTTATGACACCTGCAGTCTTCTCGATAAGTTCGATCTCTTTGATGTTCACCTCTCCCAAAATCAGAGATTTCACAGCATCTATATGACGAGCCATTGCGGGGTCAAGCACCGGTATCAAGATCTTCGATAGTGGTTGACGCACCTTGATGTTCACCTTACGACGAAGTGCCAACACCATAGACGATACACGTTGTGCAAGTGCCATAGTCTCCTCTAAATCGCTATTCACCAACGATATATCTGCCTCAGGGAATTTAGCCAAGTGAACCGAAGAGTCTGAGTGACGACCGCTCATAGCATTCAAATCACGGAATATACGATCGGTGATAAATGGTGCAAATGGTGCAGATAGCTTAACAACCGTCTCTAAGCAAGTGTAGAGAGTTTGGTAAGCAGAGAGTTTATCACGGGTCATATCACCTACCCAGAAACGCTTGCGGTTGAGACGCACATACCAGTTCGAGAGGTTCTCCCCCACAAATTCCTGAATCATACGTGCCGCAGGCGTTGGGTCGTAACCCTCCAACTGTGCCGTTACATCCTTAATCAATGTATTCAACAGTGATATAATCCAGCGGTCAATCTCTGCACGCTCCTCCATAGGAACCTCCGCCTCCGAGCCTGTAAACCCATCGACATTGGCATACAATGCGAAGAATGAGTATGTGTTGTATAGTGTACCGAAGAATTTACGACGCACCTCATCGACACCCTCAACATCAAATTTAAGGTTGTCCCAAGGTTGCGAGTTGCTAATCATATACCAACGTGTAGCATCAGCACCATACTTGTTGAGCACCTCAAATGGATCTACGGCATTACCCAGACGCTTAGACATCTTATTGCCATTTTTGTCGAGCACCAAACCATTAGAGATGATATTTTTGAATGCCACAGAGTCAAACAACATAGTAGCTATAGCGTGCAGCGTAAAGAACCAACCACGAGTTTGGTCTACTCCCTCCGCAATAAAATCTGCAGGGTATACATTCTTAAAGTCCGCCCCTCCATTTTCGAACGGATAGTGTAGCTGTGCATAAGGCATAGCTCCCGAATCGAACCATACATCTATAAGGTCACTCTCCCTCTTCATAGGCTCGCCTGTGTCCGACACCAAGATGATTGAATCCACATATGGTTTGTGCAGATCGAGATTTTTTGTTGAGTAGTTCTCCTTCGACATATCTCCCACCTTGAATCCAGCATAAGGATTCAAGGTCATGAAACCTGCGGCAATAGATTTCTCGATCTCACCCATAAGCTCCTCTACAGAGCCGATACACTTGATTTGTGAGTAATCCTCCGTAGCCCAGACCGGAAGTGGAGTTCCCCAGAAACGTGAACGAGACAAGTTCCAATCCACAAGTCCCTCCAACCACTTTCCGAAACGCCCTGAACCTGTAGATTCTGGTTTCCATTGGATTGTGTTGTTGAGCTCCATCATGCGACCCTTGAGTGCTGTGGTCTTGATGAACCACGAGTCAAGAGGGTAGTATAATACGGGTTTATCCGTACGCCAGCAGTGTGGGTATGAGTGGACATGTTTCTCGATCTTGAACGCCTTATTCTCCTGTTTTAGCAGAACCGAGATGTCGATATCGAGAGTCGCATCATTCTCGCCCAATGTGTCGTCAAAAGCATTCTTAACGTAGCGACCTGCATACTCTGAGTAAAGTTCAACGTTGATATTATTTGCGACAAAATCGGCGTCCAAATCCTCCAACAAGAAGAACTTACCTGTCTTATCGACCATCGGTTGCTCCTTGCCAGCTTTGTCGACCATAAACATTGGTACGATTCCAGCCGCCTTAGCAGCACGGTCATCATCCGCACCAAATGTAGGCGCAATATGCACAATTCCTGTACCATCCGAAGTGGTCACGAAATCCCCCGTGATAACCTCAAATGCCTTGCCCATAGGTTTCACCCATGGCAAAAGTTGTTCATAGCTTACCCCTGCAAGCTCCGAACCCTTCCACGACTCGTCGGTGATGGTGAAAGTGCCCTCCATCTTCTTTGTGAAGAGTGACGATACCAAATCCTTAGCCATGATTATAGTTTGCGCTAAGCCTGTATATGGGTTTGAGCAACGGATTTTCACATACTCAATGTCACCCCCCACCGCAAGAGCAGTGTTAGAAGGCAAAGTCCACGGTGTAGTTGTCCACGCTAAGAAGTAGAGTGTACCCTCATCCTCGGCACTAAACAACTTCTCAGAGATCTCGTTACGCACAATCTCGAATTGAGCCGTACATGTTGTATCCTTCACATCTCTATAACAACCCGGTTGGTTCAACTCGTGAGTCGAAAGCCCCGTACCTGCCGCTGGTGAGTATGGTTGAATTGTGTACCCTTTATATAGCAATCCCTTCTCGTGGAGCTGTTTAAGCAACCACCAAAGAGTTTCGATATATTTGTTGTCGTAGGTGATATATGGGTCATCCATATTTACCCAGTAACCCATCTGGCGAGTTAGATCCTCCCAAAGACCTGTGAACTCCATCACCGCCTCACGACACTCTTTGTTGTACTGCTCAACCGATATTGTCTTTCCGATAGCCTCTTTTGTGATGCCCAACTTCTTCTCTACGCCCAACTCCACCGGCAATCCGTGGGTATCCCAACCCGCTTTGCGATGCACTTTGAAACCCTGCTGAGTCTTGTATCGGCAGAAGATATCTTTGATGGTACGAGCCATAACGTGGTGGATTCCGGGGACTCCATTTGCAGATGGAGGTCCTTCGTAGAACACAAAAGTGGGGTTACCCTCACGAGTAGTGATACTTTTGTGGAATGTATCATCCGAGTCCCAATCTTTGAGCACCTCGGTTGCTATATTGGCTAGATCTAGCCCTTTATACTCTTTAAACTTCATAGTTTTATATTGTTTTTCTAATCTGCAAAGGTATAATTTTTTTTGGATTTTTGAAACTCCTACTTATATATAATGTATGAATATCTTTTCCGTAAAAAATTTGCAAAATAGAATTAGAGTGATTATCTTTGCAAACAATGAACAAAGCAGTCACATACCGAATGTCTATGCCAATGATGGCAAGCCACCTAACTAGGAGGTAGGATGTTCGTGTGCAAACATAACAATCCGACTTCCTTACAAGGGAGGTCGGATTTTTTATAACAGAATAATTAAAAATAACATAAATAATCATGACACAGAAAAAGTACAGCTTCGACACACTCCAAGTTCATGCGGGTCAACGCCCAGACCCTGTGACTGGAGCTAGCACTTTGCCAATTTATCAATCTACGGCATACGTATACGAAAGCACCGAGAAGGCAGCATCACTATTTGCTCTGGAATCTGCTGGCAATATATACACTCGCTTGTCGAACCCTACGACCGATGTTTTCGAACAGAGAATTGCAGCCCTTGAGGGTGGTGCAGCAGCTGTAGCTACATCGTCGGGTATGGCGGCACAATTCACCGCAATCGCAACTATCGCTAGTGCAGGAGATAATATCGTCACTACATCATACCTATATGGCGGAACATTCAACGCCTTCAAACATGTATTCTCACGACTCGGAATCGAGGTGCGTTTCGCCGATGGTAATGACCCCAAGAGCATTGAATCACTCATAGACAACAACACAAAAGCTATATATCTGGAGACTATCGGCAACCCCGAATTTAGCATTCCAGATTTTGAACCCATTGTCGAGATTGCTCGCCGCAAGGGGGTCGTGGTGTTCTGTGACAACACTTTCGGATGTGGAGGTTACTTCTGCCGCCCACTAGAGTGGGGAGTAAACATCGTCACTCACTCCGCAACAAAATGGATCGGAGGTCACGCAACATCTATGGGAGGTGTGATTGTCGATGGAGGAAACTTCGATTGGAGCGGTGGTAAATACCCACTCATCTCGGAGCCTGTGGAGAGTTATCATGGGGTTAACTTCCTCGAAAGATTTGGAGCTGTGGCTTTTGCTCTAAAGGTTAGATGCGAGGGTCTACGTGACTTCGGAGCTTGCCAATCACCATTCAATGCATTTATGTTGGCTCAAGGTCTGGAGACTCTATCTCTTCGTGCACAACGCTCGGCAGATAACGCTCTAGAGCTCGCAGAGTGGTTGCAGGCTCACCCTAAAGTGGAGAGTGTAAACTATCCGGGACTCAAAGGCAACAAGTATAAAGCGTTGGCAGACAAATATCTACAAAATGGATATGGTTGCGTGCTGTCGTTCAGAGTAAAGGGCGGTATGGCAGAGGCATCGAAGGTGATTGACAATGTAGAGTTGTTGTACCATGTGGCAAATGTGGGCGATAACAAATCTCTTATCATCAATCCTGCGTCAACAACACACTCTCAACTTAGTGAGTCGGAGATGATCTCAGCGGGGGTCTATCCAAACCTAATACGTATCTCGGTGGGAATCGAGAATATCGAAGATATAAAGGCAGATCTAAACTCTGCACTTGAGAAACTCTAGCAGATGAACAAAAATATAAAATATTATCACCACCCTAAACCCTTCGTTCTTGAGAGCGGAGAGGTGCTTCCACAACTCACCATCGCATACTCTACCTATGGAGAGCAGAGCCGTGAACACAATAATGTAGTGTGGGTGTGCCATGCGCTAACGGCCAATTCGGATGTGCAGGATTGGTGGCCTCATACTGTCGAGCAGGGGGCTATACTCGATCCGGCGGAGCATTTTGTGGTCTGCGCAAATATCTTGGGATCACCCTATGGGACAACAGCTCCACTGCATACGAACCCCGAAACTGGAGAGCCATATTACGCTGATTTCCCAAATGTTACAATTCGTGATATGGTGCGTGCTCACCAAATCATCGCTGAGTTTTTGGGGGTGGGCGAGATAGATGTGATATTGGGATGTTCCGTGGGCGGATTTCAAGCCATAGAGTGGGCGGTAATGGAGCCTACACGTTTCAAAAAACTCATTCTCGTTGCGACCGCAGCCAAAGCAACACCATGGTGTATCGCCATCGACGAGACCATGCGTATGGCAATACGTGCCGACCACACCTTTGGTGAGAGACGTCCCGATGCCGGTATGGAGGGGCTATCTGCTGCACGTGCTATAGCTCTGCTGACATATCGTGGATTCTATGGTTATAATATCACTCAACAGAATGGAGATGAGCGTATTGCAGATCATCGAGCGTCGAGCTATCAACGCTACCAAGGTGAGAAACTGTGTAAAAGATACGATGCATATTCATACGTCGCAATCCTCAACTCTTTCGATACGCACGATATAGGTCGTGGTCGTGGGGGCACAGATACCGCAGCTGCAACAATCCAAGCGGAGACTATCGTTGTGGGTATAACAACAGATATTTTATTCCCTCCGTGTGATCTCATAAAACTGTGTGAAATAATACCTAATGCTCGTTACGAAGAGATCGAGTCCCCATTCGGGCACGATGGTTTCCTCGTAGAGCATGAGATATTTAATCGTATGTTGCTCCCCGTGATGAAACGAAAATAAATTGTCTCACCCGCCATTACGGCACTTCCACCAAATATCAATTCTCTCGAAGAGCTCGTTCTACAATATTATCCACAGGGAAGATATTGATATAGAATCCATTATCTTCGAGAGCGGTATTGCGGCTGATGTAGGCTCGAAGTTGAGCCTCTATAATTTCACGTGATCGATTTATCTGCGACCACTCCGCCTCGACACCCTTGCGTGAAGCGTAGGCAACAAAGTTGTTGAGGAGATTTTTCTCCGTGAGCCAATGTTTTTCGAGTTGCTCCATGTTCTTTATGGCATCGAGTTTTTCACGATTGCGATCCGAGTAATCTATGGTGTAGTGATAGAGTATATTACGCCCCGAAACCTCTATGAAATATTTGGTGACATTGGTGGTGTCGACAGGTACAAATATATCGGGCATGATACCACCACCTCCATACACCACCTTACCTGCGGGGGTGATCTTCTTGAGGGAGTCAACAAAATGTATGCTATCCGCCACAAAGTGTTCATTGTGTTCGATACGCTCCGCAAGATCTTTGGAGTAGCTTTCGCTATCTCCCATGGTGTATGGTTTCTGAATCGATCGACCTGTAGGGGTGTAGTATCTCGCAATGGTGAGTCGTAGAGCCGATCCATCGGGGTATGGTATTTGACGCTGCACCAAACCCTTACCATACGATCTGCGTCCAATGATTGTACCTCGATCATTATCTTGGATTGCGCCAGCGAGAATCTCGCTCGATGATGCGCTACTCTCGTTAATTAGCACCTGCAAAGGTATATCTTGGAGTGTACCACGCCCATTGCTATACTCTTTTTGTTGGTTTCCTCCACGATCTTCTGTATATACTATAAGTGTCCCCTTGGGCAAAAATTCATTGGCTATGAGTATCGCTTGGTCGAGGAATCCTCCTGTGTTATCACGCAGATCTAGCATCATACGTTTCATCCCCTGCTGTTGTAGTTTTTTCACCGACTCTAAAAGTTCGGTGTGTGTCGTGCGAGCAAATTGCGACATACGCAGATATCCTACCGAGTCGTTGACCATAAATGCCGCCTCGATGCTCTTGAGTGGGATTACATCACGTGTCACAACAATATCTACAAGCTCCTCGATCCCTTGGCGTTCGATAGATAACTTCACCGTCGTACCACGCTTGCCTCGCAGTTGTTTCACGATGTCGTTTTGGTTCACCTTCTGTCCCGCCATAAGCGAATCATTGATGAGGATTATGCGGTCACGGTTCTTTATTCCCGCCATGTCGCTAGGACCCGAGGGGATAACATTCTGAACGATCACCGTGTCGGTTGCCATATTAAACACAATACCAATACCTTCGAACTCTCCATCCAAAGGTTCGTTGATACGTTGCAACTCAGATGCAGCGATATATGACGAGTGTGGATCTAGCTCTTCGAGGATCGCAGGGATCACATCATCCGCCAACGAATCCAACGAAATAGGGTCAATATATTCGCTCTCGATGAGCGAGAGTGTATATGTAATTTTGTTTGTGGGTTGTGAAAATCTGTTCACGATGCTCATAACCTGTTCGTTTGTGGAGTTTCGCTCCGAGAGTCTTCCCCAGATCACACCACACAACATCGCAGAGACGATCAACAATACAAAAATCACATCTCTCACCGCACCTTTTAATCTAAACATCGTTTAATTATTTGTTCTTAAATTTGTATGAAACTCCCAAACTTAGGATTGTCTTAGTTTGTATATTAACGTGTTGAGCACGATCGTAGTATAATTCGAAGTTAACATTTGTATAAAGATACTTTGTCGCTTTGATCTCCAATTTGTTAGTCCAACGAACGGTCGGTTTCAAGGCGAATGTCGGAGCTGCGCCAATGCCATTGTATTCCGCTGCTGCTGCCTCATAATCAGCATAGTTGCAATATGAATTCTCGGTTGCTACGTTTGTTATCCAGCCATAAAAAGAGTAGATTGATGTTAGGTATCTAAATGTGGCTTTGCTGCCAAACGTACGATCGAAGTCGATCTGTATTGCAGAACCACCATCGAACTTTGAGTATTTGTCGGGGCTCACACCATACGCCTCAGCATATACCCAATTAGCATCGTCGCGCGTTGAGTATTCATAAGATGCATTCTCCTGTATCTCGTCGTTCACAACAATCACACCACTAAGAGCGACGGGTGACAAAGATATCTTTATCGGGAATTTTTCGTTGGGGCATTGATAACTCAAACCGACTGCAACATCAAGATATCCAGGGGCTAGGAATCCGCTTTTGAGGTGAATATCCTCCTGCGAAGAGCTCGATACATAACCATTAGCAAATTGACTTCTAAATCCCAAATTTGCTGTATATGACCAATTTTTCGACATTACGTATGATGGAGATATTGCGATCGAAAACTCATCTTGATTTTTGTACCACACCCCCTCTTCGTAGGTGTTGTTGTTGGCATCAACACGCTCAACGCTGATGTTGTAGTATCCGTATCCAGCAGTTAGAGATGACTCTACGGAGAATTTATCCTTTTGGAATTTGTGTTTAAGGAATAGTGTCGCAGCGGCAGATATTGTGTTGTCACCTCCCGATGTTGAGATCCATGCATCGTTAAGGTTGTTGAGTGTTCCCTCGATTCCAGCACTCACTTCGAGTGTGTTGCGCTCTTTGCGAATAGCAGCTTTGTCGGAAGATTCGCTTTGTGCCAATAGAGCTAGTGGCATAGAAAGTAGTGTAAGTAGTAAAAATATTTGTTTCATACGATGTTAAAATTATAAATTTACGACAAAAATATGAATTTATTTGCGGAATACCTATATTTGTATAAAATTACAAGAGATTTTTTTTAACATATGAAATACATTGGAGCGCACGTAAGTGCATCGGGAGGGGTCGAGAATGCCCCCGTAAACGCCTCTGCATTGGGCGCAACAGCTTTTGCACTATTTACCAAAAATCAACGTCAGTGGCGTTCTCCTGCACTCACAGCAAAGCAGATAGAGGCTTTCAAGAGTGCTTGTAACGAGCATGGCTACACACCCTCGCAGATTTTGCCTCACGACAGCTACCTCATAAATTTGGGACACCCCGAAGCGGAGGGGCTCGAAAAATCACGTGATGCTTTCATCGACGAGATGCAACGATGCCAAGCGTTGGGGTTGGATCGATTGAATTTTCATCCGGGTTCTCACCTACGCAAGATAACACCTGAGGCGTCGTTGTCGCTGATTGCGGAGTCTATAAATATCGCCTTGGCTCAAAGTGAAGGGGTGACGGCTGTGATAGAGAATACTGCGGGTCAGGGTTCTAACCTCGGTTTTTCGTTTCACCATATAGCCTATATCATCGACCGTATAGAGGATAAATCTCGTGTGGGAGTGTGTCTTGACACCTGTCATACATTTGCCGCAGGGTATGACCTTGTGGGGCATGAGGCGTGCGAGCGTACGTTTGCTGAATTTGACGAAGTTGTAGGTTTTGAATATCTGCGAGGAATGCACCTCAACGATGCGATGAAGGGCGTGGGGAGTCGTGTCGATCGTCATGCGCCGATAGGCGATGGGGCGATAGGGTTGGCGTGTTTTGAATATATCATGGGAGATAGCCGTTTCGATGGTATTCCTTTGGTGTTGGAGACTCCCGACGACACAAAATGGGCTGAAGAGATTGAATTGCTTAAAAATATGGCAAAATAATTTCACGACACAAAGTGCTGTATTTTAGCGAATTGTGCGTTAACTCTAAAAATGACTCCAAAAAAAGTTGTCTATTTTTTTGGAGAATTAAAAATAATCCTTACCTTTGCATCACCAAATAACAAATGGTGGATTCATCTAAGGGCTAGGATACCTGCCTCTCACGCAGGACATAGGGGTTCGAATCCCCTATCCACTACTCAAACAGTTTCGTAATAGGAGCTGTTTTTTTTGTGCCATATATTCTCCCCAATAATTTTATGGTCTCAATGTTGTATTGATTCAATAAAATTTATATCTTTACCTCAAACCCAAAACCAAACAACTATGAGGGAGAGCGTAAAAATCATTATCGAAAACCTTTCGACATCATGTGAAGTGCCCGCTGGGAGCACACTACAAGAGATTGCGGAGGTTCTATCCATCGAGGGTAAATATCCACAGCTTGCGGCGTATGTCAACAACCGACTTCGAGAGTTGAAGTATCACATCTATGCCCCTTCGACAATCAGATATGTCGACCAAACAACATTTGCCGGAGTGAGAACATTCCACCGTACAATCTTCATAATACTCCAAAAGGTGATCGAAGAGTTGTATCCCCAAAGTAAGTTTCATGTTCGTCACTCAATGGGGCAGAATGGTTTCTATTGCGAGGTGGAGGGTGAAGATCACTTCTCGCAAGAGGAGGTGGAGGCGATATCGACACGCATGCAGCAGATCATTGATGCTGATATGCCGATAGTTCGCAAAAAGATGTTGACTCACGAGGTGAGAGATATATATGAGCAGATGGGGTATGACGATAAAATCCAGCTGCTTAACACTCGACCTAGACTCTATAGCGAGATATACACGCTCGAAGATACACATGGTTACTTCTATGGGTCTCTAGCACCTTCGACAGGGTTTGTTAGTGGTTTCGATATAAAGAGCTACTATAAAGGGTTTTATATTGCGTTACCTCGTCGTGATGACCCCACTCAATTAAACTCTTCGCCCAAGCAGGAGAAGATGTTTGAGATCTTTCAAGAGTACCAAAAGTGGATAGATGTGATGGGATTACCCAATGTCGGAGATCTCAATACGAAGATTTTAGATGGAGACTCCAACGAGTTGATTCGTTTAGCGGAGGCATTCCAAGAGAAGAACCTTGCAACGCTTGCTGATTGTGTGGCGTATAGTGTTCAAACCAAGGGGTGTCGCATGGTGATGATATCGGGTCCGTCGTCGAGCGGAAAGACCACGACATGCAAAAAACTGGGGGTGCAGCTACGAATACTTGGATTCAACCCCGTTATGATATCGCTCGATGATTACTTCATAGATCGAGAGCTCACGCCCAAAGATGAGAATGGAGAGTATGATTTCGAGTGTTTGGAGGCGATAAATATTGAGCTATTCAACGACAATCTTCAGCGTTTGCTACGAGGTGAGAGTGTCGACATCCCACGCTATGACTTCATCTCGGGACGCCATACAAACCACTCCAAGCCGTTGAAGTTGGACGACAAGTCGATAATCATTATCGAGGGTATCCATGGTCTCAACCCCAACTTGACACCACGAATAGATGAGTCGTTGAAGTTTAAGATATATGTGTCGTGTTTCACAACCGTTGCGATGGATAACACATCTCGTATATCGTCGTCGGACAATAGGCTTCTGCGACGCTTGACACGAGATTTTATGACCCGAGGCACAAGCGCAGAGGCTACACTCAAGAGGTGGGAGAGCGTTCGTAAGGGTGAGGAGAGACATGTTTTTCCCTATCAGGAGAATGCAGATGTGATGTTCAATACGTCGCTATTCTACGAGATCCCGGTGTTGAAAAGGTACGCCGCATCGATCCTTCGGTATGTTCCCGACACAACGGTGGAGTTCGAAGAGGCACGTAGGTTGCTGAAGTTTCTGGATCATTTCATATATATAGGTGAGGAGGAGATTCCAAAGACATCGCTGCTGCGTGAATTTATCGGAGGTAGCAGTTTTAAGTATTGATGATGTGCACGAAAATGGGGTTATTTGGTAAATAAATGAGAGTAATTTGAAAATATTTATTAATAATCTTATTTATATGGTGAAAACTAAAAAAAAAAGATTACTTTTGACCCACTATGTTGTTAACACGTTACGATAATCTACGTGGTTTGGTTGAGAAGAACTTCTCTGTAGAGAGCCAAGCCCTCGTCGATAAAGCGTTGGAATTTGCCTCAGAAAGACTATCGGGTCTCTCTCGTTATGATGGCACTCCAATGCTAGATCACGCTGTTAATGTGGCATATATAGTGATCCAAGAGGTGGGACTAGGGCGAAACTCTACCCTCGCAACAATCCTACACGACACAATCCGAATTACACATAAACGAGCAACGCAGGAGGAGTTTATATCCCTCAGCGACCAAATAACATCACTCTTTGGAGAGGAGGTGTTGGGTATCGCTATGGGGCTGAGTAGCATCTCGGAGATTAAACTAAACACCGAAAGCGAGCAGGCAGAGAGTTTCAAGGAGTTAATCATATCATACTCCGCAGATCCTCGTGTGATACTCATCAAACTCGCCGATAGGTTGGAGGTGATGAGGTGTCTCGATATATTCCCTCGCGAAAAGTGGCAGAAGAAGAGCTGGGAGAGTTTGAATCTATATGCTCAAATTGCACATAAGTTGGGTCTGTATCGCATAAAATCGGAGTTGGAGGATTTGGCTCTTAAGTACTTAGATCCTGATGGGTACAACGAATTGGTGAAAAAACTCAAAGATGGAGAGGCGGAGCGTATGGCATTCATAGCACGTTTCATTGAGCCGATAACCAAAAAGCTGGATAGCACGGGGATCAAATACCATGTTAAGAGCCGCACAAAGACGATCTTCTCTATTTGGAACAAAATACGCAATAATAATGTCCCATTCGAGGGTATATTCGATATCTTCGCTATCCGCATCATTATAGAGTGTGAGCAGGCGGAGGAGAAGAAACAGTGCTGGGTGGCATATTCGGTGGTGAGTGATTGCTATACGCCCAACCCCGAGAGGTTGAAGGATTGGATCACGATACCTAAATCGAATGGTTATGAGTCGTTGCACACAACCGTAGCATCGGGAGATGGACGCTGGGTCGAGATTCAAATCCGCACGGAGCGTATGGATTTAGTGGCGGAGCGAGGTATCGCAGCGCACTGGAGGTATAAAGGTCTGGATCAAGGGGCGCAGAGTTCGGAGATATGGCTCGGCAGATTAAGAGAGCTAATGGAGGATACGACCGAATCGATAGCTGATAGGTTCGACGCAAAGCCAACATCGAGCGAGATATTTGTCTTTACGCCCAACGGAGATATTCGTAAACTTCGCAAGGGTGCGACGATATTGGACTTCGCATTTGATATCCACTCTAACATTGGGGCAACATGTGTCGGAGCGAAGATTAATGGTCGTGCGGTCTCTATTCGAGAGGAGCTATGTAGCGGAGATGTAGTGGAGATTCAGACGCAGAAGAATCAGAGCCCCAAAGCGGATTGGTTAAATATTGCGGTGACAAGTAAAGCTCGTAATCGTATAAAAAGTTTTCTGCGAGAGGCAGAGGCGAAGAGTGCGAAGATTGGGCGTGAAGAGTTGGAGCGCAAGATCAAGAATTGGAAACTTACAATTTCGATAGATGATGCGGTGGTCTTTTTGACCAAACATTATAAACTACGCACTGGTCTAGAGCTCTATGAACTCATCGCTAAGCAGGAGGTGGAGATGGCGGTTATCAAAGATCTACTTGCGAGGTATATATCGGGCGAGATAGATGATGAGCGTCGAGCAGCGGCAGCGGAGATAGAGCGTCAAAAGTTGGAGAATAAGGTGCAACGAGATGTTAGTGCGGCAAAAAAGAGTGAGGATGCACTATACATAAACGATGGACTCTCAAATATAGATTACAAGTTGGCGAAGTGTTGCAACCCCATAAAGGGAGATGATGTATTTGGATTTGTGACCATATCGGCAGGAATCACAATTCACCGCAATGATTGCCCCAATGCCAAACGACTCAAAGAGCAATACCCTTACCGAGTTATGGAGGCGAAGTGGAGAGCTGAGGCGGGAGGAGCATTCAAAGTGAGTATAGCGATTGTGGCGAAGGATACACCGGGGGTGATGAATCAAATCACGGAGGTGTTGAGCCGAGAGCTAAAACTTAATATTCGAGAGTTTAGTTTCGGGTCACGAGGAGATGGCACAGCCACGGGTGTTGTGACTTTGGAGGTGTCGAGTGCTGGAATTGTCGATACCATCACCCACTCGATAATGAGAGTTAAGGGGGTTGTGAAGGCTTATCGCACAGCAAAATAAGATATAATTTACGGAATTACAATATAAATTTTCAACGAAGTGAAGGACGAAAGTACACACGTTGATGTCAGATTCGCAGTTGCGGCTGACACCCAGAATGCAGAGTTGATCTGCAAATTAATCTACGAGTCTGCGCTCCAAAGGGGCACAGGCATAGCGAAGCGTTCGCCAGAGTATATCGCCGACAAAATCACCAGCGGCAAAGCGGTGGTGGCGATATGTGGCGAAAAATTGGTGGGCTTTAGTTATATCGAAACGTGGGGACATGGAGATTATGTCGCTACATCGGGACTTATTGTCGACCCAACATATCGCCACTTGGGTTTGGCGGCACGTATCAAGGCTAAGACTTTTGATTTGGCAAGGAAGAAATATCCTCGTGCTAAGTTGTTTAGTATCACCACATCGCTGCCGGTCATGAAGCTCAACTCTAAGTTGGGATATACTCCTGTGACATTCTCGGAACTCACCGATGACGAGGAGTTTTGGAAGGGGTGTGAGGGGTGTAAAAACTACGATATCTTGCAACGTAATGAGCGACGCATGTGTCTATGTACAGGAATGTTGTACGACCCGAAATCACCTAAAAACAAGCAACATACAAGGCTCTTGCCATACACGATGTTGCTCAAGAATAAAATTCAAAAGATATTTAATTTAAAATAATACAACGATGGGAAAGAAAAAAGTTCTTTTAGCATTTAGCGGAGGTTTGGATACATCCTTCTGCGTGAAATATTTGACCGACGAATGTGGATATGAGGTTCACACGGCAATCGCCAACACGGGAGGTTTCTCGAAGGAGGAGCTTGTAAAGATCGAGGAGCGTGCTTTGGCATTAGGTGCTGCGTCGCATGCATCGTTGGATGTTACTACAGAGTACTACGAGCGTAGTATCAAATATATGGTGTTTGGTAATGTGTTGCGTAATGGAACATATCCTATCTCTGTATCTTCGGAGCGTATTTTCCAAGCTATCGCAATCATTGAGTACGCTAAGCAAATTGATGCAGAGGCTGTTGCACACGGATCGACAGGTGCAGGAAATGACCAAGTTCGTTTCGATTTGACGTTCGAGATTTTGGCTCCAAATATCGAGATCATCACCCCAACTCGTGATATGGTTCTCACACGTGAGTATGAGATCAACTATCTCAAAGAGCGTGGCTATGAGGCAGATTTTGTGAAGATGGAGTACTCTATCAACAAAGGTTTGTGGGGAACTTCAATCGGCGGAAAGGAGACTCTAAAATCAGAGCAAACTTTGCCCGAAAGTGCTTATCCATCGCAAGTAACGGCAGAGGGCGAGGAGTCACTCAAAATCACATTCACAAAGGGTGAGATTTCGGCTATCAATGGTGTGGAGTGCTCGGACAAGGTGCAAGCAATCGTTGATTTGGAGGCGATATGTTCTAAGTATGGCGTGGGTCGTGATATGCATATTGGCGACACAATCATCGGAATTAAGGGTCGTGTAGGTTTCGAGGCGGCAGCACCAATCGTAATTATTGCGGCACACAAGATGTTGGAGAAGCACACACTCACAAAGTGGCAGTTGTATTGGAAGGAGCAACTTTCGACATGGTACGGAATGTTCCTCCACGAGGCGCAATATATGGAGCCTGTGATGCGTGATATCGAGAAGTTCTTGGAGCACTCTCAAGAGAATGTAACTGGTACTGTGGAGATTATGTTGCGTCCACTTGGCTACACACTCGTTGGTGTTGATTCATCGTTCGACCTTATGAAGACCGATTTCGGTGAGTATGGTGAGGTGAACAAGGCTTGGTCTGCGGATGATGTGAAGGGCTTTACAAAAATCCTAGGCAATCAGATGAAGATCTATTACAACGTACAAAAGCGCAACGATAAGTAATGATTCGTACAGGTATTATCGGAGGTGCTGGCTACACAGCAGGTGAACTCCTTAGAATTTTGATAAACCACCCAGAGGTGGAGATTAAGTATATACACTCTACGAGTAACGCTGGCAACCCCGTAACGGCGGTGCATGGCGGACTCATTGGTGATACGGATTTGGTATTTAGTTCGGAGTTTGATTTCGACTCTATAGATGCACTCTTTTTGTGTTCGGCACATGGTCAAAGTCGTGCATTCCTCGCTGAAAATCCGGTGCCTGAGCGTGTGAAGATCATCGACTTGGCACAGGATTTCCGTGACGAGAGTGATGGCTTTGTGTATGGTTTGCCAGAGATTAACCGCGAGAGAATCAAGGGTGCACAAAAGGTGGCAAATCCGGGATGTTTCGCTACAGCTATCCAGTTGGCAGTTTTGCCACTCGTGGCTAAGGGAATCGTTAGCGACGAGTTGCACATCACAGCACTCACAGGCTCTACGGGTGCTGGTGTGAGACCTGCGGCAACGACACATTTCAGTTGGAGAACAGACAATATTTCGGTGTATAAAACATTTGAGCATCAGCATCTTTTGGAGATTGGGCGTACGTTCAAGTCAATGCAGCCTTCGTTTGATGTGGATGTGAACTTTGTACCGATGAGAGGGGACTTCGCAAGGGGAATATTCGTTAGTATGTACACTAATTGTGACCTCACGAGCGAGGAGGCGGTGGCACTATTTAGCGACTTCTACGCAGATGCCGCTTTTACTCACGTAGCTCCAAAGTACCCAGATATGAAACAGGTGGTTAACACCAATAAGGGAATTGTCTATTGCCAAAAGCACGGGCGTAAGTTGCACGTAGTGAGCTGTATCGACAACCTACTCAAAGGAGCATCAGGTCAAGCGGTACAAAATATGAACCTTATGTTTGGCTTAGAGGAGTCTCTAGGCGTTAAATTAAAACCAAGCGGATTTTAACCTCGCTTTGGGCTTATAACTTGTAAGTTAAGTAGGGTAAAATAATTATTGGTGTATTTTTAAGAGTGCTATTGGAGATGAGATTTTTTGCTATTGAATTGAAAATATAGTGGTTCTACATTGAGATTTAATAGTGAAAAATATTGCT
>JAWXSU010000008.1:0-21543 GCA_044434245.1 Rikenellaceae bacterium
CTGAGCTATAATATTGCAACGGGATTTATCACAATACTCTTCATCCCACTGAGCTATAATATTGCAACGGGTATCATCTACGGTTTTTTGAGCTACGTCATAATACATATCCTCTCGGGCAAACACAAAGATGTCAGCACGATGATGTATATCCTTGCACTGCTCTTCTTGTTGAGAATTTCGCTAATGTAAACAACAAAAAACTGTGCTTTTTTGGGGGAGTATGCTAAAATATGAAATATTCTTCGTAACTTTGCATGCAACAAATTTTCTTGGGCGAACAACAAAATTGAACTCCCAAGAGTTTGAATATATATGCGAAATGATCGCAAAGGATTCAAACTCGAAATTTCGATAACTCTTGAACATTATATATTATGTCTTTTATTGAAGAAAAGGTGCAGATGGAGGGTCTTACATTTGATGATGTACTACTTGTCCCTGCTTATTCGGAAGTGTTGCCACGTGAGGTTAGCGTACAATCTAACTTCTCACGCAATATCAAACTCAACGTCCCAATCGTCTCTGCGGCGATGGATACCGTAACTGAGGCTCCTCTAGCTATAGCTCTAGCTCGTGAGGGAGGAATCGGTGTGATCCACAAAAATATGTCTATCGAGGAGCAAGCAGCTCAAGTTCGCAAGGTTAAACGCGCAGAGAATGGCATGATTAGCGACCCTATCACTATATCTAAGGAGCAGACCGTAGGCGACGCTTTGCAGATGATGAAGGAGAACAAAATCGGTGGAATCCCAGTTGTCGACTCAGAGAATATGTTGATCGGAATTGTCACAAACCGTGACCTCCGTTTCCAACGAGATATGGATCGTAAGATCGATGATGTGATGACTAAGGAGAACCTTATCACAACCCAAAACACAGATTTGGTACACGCTGCAGATGTGCTATTGGTCAACAAAATCGAAAAGTTGCCGGTAGTTGACGATGAGGGTAAACTTGTGGGTCTTATCACATATCGTGACATTACGAAGGTTAAGGATAACCCACTCTCGTGCAAAGATAGCAGGGGTAGACTTCGTGTTGCTGCAGGTGTCGGTGTTACGGGAGACATGATGGAGCGTGTACGAGCACTCGTTGAGGCGGGAGTTGACGCTGTGGTGTTGGACTCGGCACACGGACACTCTAAAAATATCGTCAACACACTAAAAATGGTGAAGAGCGTATACCCAGATTTGGATGTGGTGGTTGGAAATATCGCAACTGGTGAGGCGGCAAAGTACCTTATCGAGGCGGGTGCAGATGCAATCAAGGTGGGTATCGGCCCAGGTTCAATATGTACTACTCGTATCGTCGCTGGTGTGGGTGTTCCACAGCTTACGGCAATCTTCGAGGCGGCAAAGGCTGCGAAGGGTTCGGGTGTTCCGGTGATCGCTGATGGTGGATTGCGCTACTCGGGAGATATTGTGAAGGCATTGGCTGCAGGTGGCGATTGTGTCATGGTGGGTTCAATGTTCGCAGGTGTCGAGGAGTCTCCGGGTGATACTATCATCTACAATGGTCGTAAGTTCAAGTCGTACCGTGGTATGGGATCTATCGACGCTATGAATAACGGATCGAAGGATCGTTACTTCCAAGATGGAGAGTCGAACTCTAATAAATTCGTACCAGAGGGTATCGTGGCTCGTGTACCATACAAGGGATCACTTTCAGAGTCTGTATATCAGCTTATTGGAGGATTGAAGGCTGGAATGGGTTATTGCGGAGCATCGAGCATCGAGAAGTTGCAGACAGCGAAATTTATTCGTATCACAACTTCGGGCGTGACGGAGAATCACCCTCATGATGTGACTATCACACAAGAGGCACCGAACTACTCACGCTCTTAGCGAATGTTGCAAAGCGGCGAAATATGAGATAATCAAAATTTCATCCACTTATCAACATTCGAAGGTAACGATAGGTTGCCTAGTTTGAAAATATTATGAAAATGAGGTGGAGGTCGTGGAAACGAGTTTCACCTCACAACTTTTAAAAATATGGAAAAAATCCTTATTCTTGATTTTGGGTCACAATACACCCAACTTATCGCACGTCGTGTGCGTGAGCTGAATGTATATTGCGAGATCCACCCCTTCAACAACCCTCCAGCTATAGATGATAGCTTCAAGGGTGTAATTCTTTCGGGTAGCCCCTACTCGGTTCGTGATGCAGTAGCTCCACAACCTGATTTGTCGCAAATCAAGGGTAAGTTACCTCTGCTTGGTGTGTGCTATGGTGCACAATACCTTTCGCACGCTTTTGGCGGCGAGGTGATGCCAGCTCCAAGTCGTGAGTATGGTCGTGCTATGTTGACTATTGGGGATGTAGAGAACCCACTGTTGAAGGATCTTCCATCGACTACACAGGTGTGGATGTCGCACGGAGATACGATCACTTCGATCCCCGAAAACTATCGTGTTATCGCTAGCACAGAACAAGTTAAGGTGGCTGCATATTGCATTGATGGCGAACCTACATGGGCTATACAGTTCCACCCCGAGGTGTATCACTCAACAGATGGCACACAACTTCTCAAAAACTTCGTGGTGGGAATCTGCGGTTGCGAGCAGTCGTGGACATCGGAGAGCTTCGTGGAGAGTACAGTAGCAGATTTGAAAGCTAAGTTGGGCAACGATAAGGTGGTACTTGGACTATCGGGCGGTGTGGATTCAACCGTTGCAGCAGTATTGCTGCACAAAGCTATAGGTCAAAACTTGTATTGTATATTTGTAAATCCGGGAGTTCTTCGCAAGAATGAGTTCGAGGAGGTGTTGGAGTCATACAAAGGTATGGGTCTCAATGTCAAGGGTGTAGATGCAGGAGATAAATTCATCAATGATTTGGAGGGGGTAAGCGATCCCGAGACTAAACGCAAAATCATAGGTCGTGACTTTGTGGAGGTATTCAACGAGGAGGCACACGCAATAGAGGATGTTAAGTGGTTGGCACAGGGTACTATCTACCCCGATGTTATTGAGTCATGCTCGGTGAATGGTCCTTCGGCAACTATCAAGAGTCACCACAATGTGGGAGGTTTGCCCGAGGAGATGAACCTCAAAATTGTAGAGCCTTTGCGCCTATTGTTCAAAGATGAGGTGCGTCGTGTAGGTTTGTCAATGGGAATATCTAAAAAACTCATCGGTCGTCACCCCTTCCCGGGTCCCGGTCTTGCGATCCGCATCTTGGGTGAAATAACTCGTGAGAGGGTCGAAATTTTGCAAAATGTAGATAAGATCTATATTGATGCTTTGCATGCTGCCGACCTTTACGACAAGGTGTGGCAAGCAGGTGCTATATTGTTGCCAGTGAAGAGTGTCGGTGTCATGGGTGATGAGCGTACTTACGAAAGCTGCGTTGCGTTGCGTGCCGTGTCATCTACGGATGGTATGACTGCCGACTGGGTACACTTCCCTCACGAGTTCTTGGCGAACCTCTCAAATGAGATTATAAATAAGGTGAGAGGCGTGAACCGTGTAGTGTATGATATATCTTCTAAGCCACCAGCGACCATTGAGTGGGAGTAAAGTTCGACTAACAAGGCTATTTTTGGCACATCCCTCCGCTTTTTAATCCTCACGTACTTTTAGTACGCTGCGGTTAAAAATGCTCACGATGCCCCAAAACTCATCCTTGTTACTCAAACTTTAGGGTAACGGTAACCTTGTTATATACTCTCTACAAAATTACTGTAAGGCAAAGTTATATTGCCTTCTGGTGGGGTCTAAAACCAAAGGTTTTGGACTAAAATATAAAGAGTTAAGTAGTGTAAAATAATTATTGGTGTATTTTTGAAAGTACTATTGGATATGAGATTTTTTGCTATTGAATTGAAAATATAGTGGTTCTATATTGAGATTTAATAGTGAAAAATATCGCTCCAAGAGTGCTATTAAAAATATGGCAATAATTGTTTTTCACTACTTATATATGAATCGAAAGTTTACTTTCGAGGCAAATATAATTTTTTATATTTTATGCAATAGCACCGCTATTGCGTACCCACACGCAATAAAAAGGCAGCTCCCCGGGGAGCACCCCGGTGCCGCCCGCACAGGGCAGTCCAGAACAAAAAAAAGATAAAACAATGAAAATATCAGTTATAGGCGGTGGAAATATGGGTGGAGCCGTTGCCGCAGGAGCTATCAAAGCTGGAATCATAGCACCCGAAGATGTAGTAATCTCGCACTTGGAGCCTAAGTGTCACGACCTTTTTGGTGAGTATCTCGACCGTATTGTTATTGAGGATGATAACGCTAAGGCAGTTGAGGGGGCGGATTTGATTGTTGTGGCGGTTAAGCCATGGATGATGAGCGAGGTGTTGGGTGAAATTTGCCCAGCCGTTGATCGCAATTCGCAGGCTTTGGTCTCTATCGCTGCAGGAATTGACTTTGCAGCGTTGTCGGAGATGATGAAGTGCGAGGAGGCAGGAGATATGGGAATGTACCGTATCATCCCCAACACAGCTATCGCTATTGCGCAGAGTACCAGCTTTATATGTAAACACAACACCTCAGCAGAGCAAGATGAGCAGTTGCTTCGAATCTTCGATTCGTTGGGTATGAGTTTTGTGATTGAGGAGTCGCAGATGACACCCCTCACATCGTTGTCATCGTGCGGAATAGCCTTTGCATACAAATATATGGATGCATCTATTGAAGGAGGTGTTGAGGTTGGCATCGACCGAGATTTGGCTCGCAGCGTGGTGTTGCAGACAGTTCGAGGAGCACTCATGATGTTGGAGACAAATGGCACAATGCCTCAGCCCGAGATTGACAAGGTGACAACCAAGGGAGGTATCACCTTCAAGGGTTTGGCGGCAATGGAGCGCAACGGCTTTGTCGAGGCGGTAAAGAGTGGAGTACGAGAAAGCAGATAGGTATATGAAACGAGTAGTAGTAAAAATAGGTAGCAACGTCCTCACACGCACGGATGGCACTCTAGATACAGACCGCATGGCATCGCTCACAGATCAAGTGGCGAGGCTTAAGGGGGCAGGTGTAGATGTTATTTTGGTATCGTCGGGAGCTGTGGCATCGGGACGTGGTGAGGTTACTCCTGCGAGGAAACTTGATTCTGTGGCGGCACGTCAGTTGTTTTCGGCTGTGGGACAGGCGAAGTTGATAAATATATACTACGACCTCTTTCGTAAATACAATATCGTTTGTGGTCAGGTACTTACAACCAAGGAGTCGCTCTCGACACGTCAACACTACCTCAATCAGCGCAACTGCATGAGGGTGATGTTGGAGAATGGAGTTGTGCCGATAATGAACGAGAATGACACGATCTCGGTCACGGAGTTGATGTTCACCGACAATGACGAATTGTCGGGAATGGTGGCTACGATGATGGATGCCGAGGCACTCATCATATTGAGTAATATTGATGGTATATATAGCGGAGATCCATCGAACCCAGAGTCGGAGGTTATCCGCACGGTGGGGGGTGATGTTGAGGATTTGAGCCAATATATCAGCACAACACGTTCGTCGTTTGGGCGTGGAGGAATGCTCACCAAATGTCGCATAGCGTGCAAAGTGGCAGATGAGGGGGTCGAGGTTGTCATCGCAAATGGTAAACGAGACGACATCCTTTGTGACCTGATACTCAGCGACAAAGATATAATATGTACACGTTTCACCCCAGCACAAAAACCTATATCGAAACTCAAGAAATGGATTGCTCATTCGGATGGTTTTGCCAAAGGTCAACTTCATATCAATGAAGGGGCATACGAGGCGTTGATGCAACCCAAAGCGACGAGTCTACTCCCGGTAGGTTTATGCCGAGTGGAGGGTGAGTTCGAGAAGGATGACATTGTGGCAATTATCTCACCCAGCGGAGAGAGTATTGGCGTGGGTCGAGTGTCGATGTCGAGCGAGTCGGCACGTGAAGTGGTCGGTGTGAAGGGTCTTAGAGCGATTATACATTACGATTACCTATATATAGAATAGAGAATGGAACTAAAGAGTGTTTTCGAGGGTGCACGTGAGGCGTCAAGAGCCTTGGCACTACTCTCAAAAGAGAGGATAAATGCAATATTGTGCGATGTAGCAGCGGCAGCAGAGGCAAGTATCGATAAGATCTTGGAGGCTAACAAGTTGGATCTCGCAAAGATGGAGAGGGAGAACCCTCTCTACGATAGATTACTTTTGAGCGAGGAGCGAATCAAAGCCATCGCAGAGGATATGCGTAGCGTCGCAACACTCCACTCCCCTATTGGCGAGGAGCTGGCTCGTTTCACACGCCCCAATGGGATGGAGATTAGCAAGGTGCGAGTTCCATTTGGAGTTATTGGAGTTATATATGAGGCACGCCCCAATGTCAGTTTCGATGTCTTTGGACTCTGTTTCAAGACGGCAAATGCGTGTATTCTTAAGGGTGGTAGCGATGCCCATAACTCCAACTCAGCGATTGTGGGGATAATACGTGAGGTGTTGGTCGCATCGGGGGTTGATGAGCGTGTTGTGACACTTCTCCCTGCACAGCGAGAGGCAACAGCAGAGTTGCTTGCGGCGGAAGGATATGTTGATTTGTTGATCCCACGAGGAAGCTCTTCGCTGATAAATTATGTGCGCCATAATGCGTCGATTCCTGTGATCGAGACGGGAGCTGGAATATGTCATACGTATGTGGATAGTGCGGCAGATGTAGCGAAGGCGGCAGCGGTGGTTATGAATGCTAAAACTCGCCGTGTTAGTGTGTGTAATGCGTTGGATTGCATGGTTATACACTCTTCGCAGTTGGTTAATATCGCAGAGATATGTGCACCTCTTTCGACACAAAATGTCGTTATCTATGCCGATCTTAGAGCCTTTGCAGCATTGGGAGAGCACTACCCTACTCACTTGCTGAAATCAGCTACGGATGAGAGTTTCGGCACGGAGTTTATGGATTACAAAATGTCGATCCGCACGGTTGATTCACTCGAAGAGGCGGTGGATCATATCACCCGATATTCGTCACGCCACAGCGAGGCTATAATCACGGAGAGTAACGAGGCGGCGGAGATATTTCTGCATGTTGTTGATGCAGCGTGCGTCTACCACAATGTCTCTACAGCGTTCACCGATGGTGGTCAGTTTGGATTTGGTGCAGAGATCGGTATCAGCACACAAAAACTCCACGCACGAGGACCTATGGCACTTCCGGAGTTGACGTCGTATAAATATGTCATCACGGGGTCTGGTCAAATTCGCTAGCTAATCGGTCTCAGCTACTGCACACGAGAAAAAATTGTAAAAGTTTTCTACATTTACTTGGTAATTGTAGAAAACTTTTTATATATTTGCATTAATTGGAAAAAAATGGCAAGTGTGCCAAGACATGACGGCTGAGGTCGAAGTGCGTTGTTGTATCTTATGATGTACTAATTTACGAGGTTTGTACACGAAGAGTAGTTATATTTTTGACAAGAGAGGAGTATGCTCTCTTGCGTAAAAGTTGTGTTCGGGAAATTTCACAACTTATATATTAATTAGTGAGCCTCAGCAGCTCGATAGGGGTGTATTGTACCCCGATGTATCGTAGTTTGCTGAAATGAGGCACAGCTACTCTTTTTTATCTACGCTCATAGGCGAAGATCTACTATTTTTTTCCTAACAATTTATTCTGTGGAGTCCCCAATTTTTGGGCGAGTTTGGCATTGTTATGTCCAATAGCTTTCGGTGCTCCACACAACAGAGATTATAAAAATGTTAAAATATAAAAATAGTAAAGATTATGCCCATAGAGAAAAGATGGGTGGTGAAACCTTCGGGAGCGGAGTTGGTAGTGGAGAGGTTAGCCTCAGCACTAAATATCGCTCCTGTATTGGCGAAGCTACTCATACAGAGAGGCATAGATAGTCCAGAGAGCGCAAGGAACTTTTTTAATCCCAGCCTTTCGATGTTGCATGACCCATTCCTGATGAAAGATATGGATCGTGCGGTGCAAAGGGTTCAAGATGCTGTGAGCAGTGGCGAACGCATTATGGTGTATGGAGATTATGATGTTGATGGAACCACAGCGGTTGCATTGATGTATAAGTTTTTGCGCCAGATAGGTCACAAAAACCTATCGTTCTACATCCCAGATCGCTATACCGAAGGGTATGGTATCTCGGTTCAGGGTATCGACCACGCCGCCAAGAAGGGGGCAACGTTGATTATTGCCCTCGATTGCGGTATCAAAGCGATGGAGAAGATTGTCTATGCTAAGAGTAAAGGTGTTGATTTCATCATCTGCGATCACCACCTTCCTGCCGAGGAGATACCTGCGGCAGTAGCAGTTTTAGATCCTAAAAGGGTCGATTGTTCATACCCTTTTGACGAATTGTCGGGGTGTGGTGTGGGTTTCAAACTCGCTCAGGCATATGCCATGCGCAATGGAATTCCATTCTCTCAGATTGAGCCGCTGCTCGATCTTTTGGTTGTGAGTATCGCTTCGGATATTGTGCCTCTTGTCGATGAAAATCGAGTCTTGGCACATTATGGATTGCTGCGTCTAAACAATAAACCTTCACGTGGTCTACACACCATAATCAAAATTTGTGGTTTAGATAGATCCTCGATCACCATTGACGATATAGTTTTCAAAATTGGACCTCGCATCAACGCCGCAGGTCGCATGCGTATGGATGAGAATGATGAGAACGCTGCCCCTTCGGGTGGATATGCTGTGGTGCATCTGCTTGTGGAGGGTAACGAAAGTGCAGCAAAGGAGTCTGGAGACCAAATTGATGCATTCAACCAAGATCGCAAAAGTATAGATCGCAGCGTCACACAAGAGGCGCACGATTTTATCGAAAATAACCCGGAGCTCAAGAACAAAAAGAGCACGGTGATATACAACCCGAAGTGGATGAAGGGAATCGTGGGTATTGTCGCTTCTCGACTCATCGAGAGTTACTACCGCCCAACGGTGGTATTGACGCAGAGCAATGGTTTTGTGACAGGATCGGCACGTTCGATTCCGGGATTTGACCTATACCAAGCGGTGGAGTCGTGTGCAGATCTACTCGAAAACTTTGGAGGTCACATGTATGCCGCAGGGCTCACGATGCGTCCCGAAAATGTCGAGGAGTTTACTCGTAGGTTCAATGCTTATGTAGATGAGAATATTGATCCTCAGATACTTATACCTCAAGTGGAGGTGGATGTAGAGTTGATATTTTCGCAGATTACACCATCTTTCAGACGAGATCTCAATAAATTCCAACCCTTTGGTCCCGGAAATAGTGCTCCCGTGTTTGCATCGTATAGCGTGAGCAACAATGGTGACGCACGATTGGTGGGGGCGGAGTGTGAACATCTACGCATGGATTTGACTCAGAAACAAAAACCAAATACCAAGATTTCGACTATCGCATTTGGGCAACCATCACACTATGAGTGGATTGCACAAGGCAGACCCATAGATGTATGCTACCAAATTGTCGAGAATCATTATCGAGGTACAGTCACTCCACAACTCAGGATCAAGGATATCAAACCTGTGGTAAAGTAGGGAGGCGGAGTCTGCTATGATCTCACAAAGATGAAGAAATTAGAACTTTTAGCTCCAGCCAAAGATTACGCCTCAGCTATTGCGGGGGTGGATCATGGAGCAGATGCGATATATATCGGGGGGAGTAGTTTTGGTGCTCGCAAGGCGGCAGCAAATAGTGTGGAGGATATTGCGAAGGTTGTGGATTATGCCCACGGCTTTGGAGTTCGGGTCTATGCGACATTCAATACGGTGATATTTGATGATGAGTTACATGCAGCTCGACAAGCTGCATGCGAACTTGTTGAGGCAGGGGTTGATGCCCTCATAATTCAAGATATGGCGGTAGCACGCATGGGACTTCCCGTGGAGCTACACGCCTCTACGCAGAAGTGCAATATGACACCCGAGGGGGTGAAATTTCTCGAAGAGTTGGGGTTTTCGAGGGTAGTACTCGAAAGGGCACTATCCAAAGAGAGAATCGCAGAGATATCACGTGCCACAACGGTGGAGATTGAGGGGTTTGTGCATGGAGCGATATGTGTGGGGCATAGTGGAAGATGTTTACTATCACGTTCTATGTCGAGTCGCAGCGGAAATAGGGGAGAGTGCAGCCAATCGTGCCGCATGACGTATGACCTGTGCGATGAGAGAGGTCGGGAGATAATTCGAGGTAAACACCTACTATCGGTGAAGGATTTAGATCTTTCGCAACATATTGGGGAGATGATAGATGCGGGGGTGAGCTCCTTCAAAATCGAGGGGCGATTAAAAGAGATTAGCTACACCAAAAATATTGTGGCATATTATCGACAACTTCTGGATCAAGAAATTGCTCACCGTGAGGGGTATACGCGAAGTTCGTGCGGAGTCTCCATGATGGAGTTTACACCCAACCCAGCAAAGAGTTTCTCGCGTGGAGGATGTGAGTATCTCTTTGATGGTCAAGCAAAAGAGTTGGCATCCTTCGACACACCCAAATCTATGGGCGAGCCCATAGGGGTGATCGCTCAAATCAAAAGAGCAGAGGCGTTTCGCATTGAGGGAGATGTCGACTTAGGGGTGGGAGATGGAGTATGTTTCATCACACCCGAAGGGTTGAAGGGGACAAATATCAACCATATAAATGGGGGGTGGATCTACCCAAACCGCATGGATTCGATAACCAAAGGGGCGACAATATATCGCAATTTCGACAAAAAATTTTCGGACTCAGTAGATAACTCTCGCACCCGACGTAGAGTATCGGTGAGAGCAAAGGTGCTTATTACGGAGAGCTGTGCCACGTTGACATATATTGACGAGCAGGGATATAGTGCCACAACAACGATAGTCGAGAGTTCGGAACCGGCACAAAACCCACATAAGATGTTGGAGGTGTTGCACACCCAAATTAGCAAGAGCGGAGATACAATTTTCGAGGTCGAAAGGGTAGAGGTGCACCCCCAAAGCGAGAGTTTTTTCACACCCTCAAGACGCCTCGCTACCCTACGACGTGACACCTTGGCGGAGCTTCTACACCGCCGCAAAGAGTCTATGGCTAAGGGAGGTAGATGGTTTCACGAAAACAAGGAGGCTGTGTACCCACACCACATAATCACAGCAGAAGAGGCGGTGACAAACAACCAAGCGGCACAACTATACACCGATCATGGGGTAGAGAGTATCGCACGCAGCTGGGAGTGTGCCCCGAACCTTGTGGGAGCGAAAGTAATGGAGAGTTCGTACTGTCTGCGTCACGAAATCGGAGAGTGTCTCAAGGAGGGGACTCAACTGCGAGGAGAGTTGTTTCTGCACCATGGAGCACACAAATTTAGATTGGAGTTTGACTGCGCACGATGCAAAATGAATATATATAAAGTTTAAGGGGAGTTCTAATTTCTACCTAAAATACTTTTTTAATTAAAATCAGGGAGAAAATAGAGCTCCCCTTAAAAATAATGATAGAGAATCTAACCCCCAACTTCCAAGAGTATGAACTTATCGACTCTGGAGATTACGAAAAACTCGAAAGATTTGGACGACACATAACACGCCGCCCCGAACCCCAAGCTCTGTGGAGCAAAAGTCTAACGGAAGGGGAGTGGTCACGAATGGCGGATGCATCATTTATGCGAGACTCTAAAAGCGAAGAGAGAGGCGAGTGGAGAATGAAACCCTCATGTCCCGATAGGTGGAATATAAACTACACCTACAAGGAGATGAAGATCACAATGCGTCTGGGGTTGACATCATTCAAACATGTTGGGATATTCCCAGAGCAGGCGGCAAACTGGAATTTTATATACGACAGCTGCCGTGAGATCAACAATAGGGGCACGAAACCAAAGGTACTAAATCTATTTGCATACACCGGAGGTGCAACACTTGCCGCCGCCGCTGCAGGAGCTCAAACGACGCACGTGGATTCGGTGAAGCAGGTGGTGTCGTGGTCAAAAGAGAATATGGAACTCTCGGGATTACAGGATATTAGATGGATCGTGGAGGATGCGATGAAATTTGTACAACGTGAGGTGCGTCGAGGAAATAAATACAATGGAATAATTCTTGATCCCCCCGCTTATGGACGTGGGGCAAATGGAGAGAAGTGGATCTTAGAGGATCAAATTTGCGAAATGTTGAGATGTTGCGCAGAGCTCCTCGAAGATAAAAATAGCTTTCTCGTATTTAACCTATACTCAATGGGGTTATCGTCTACTTTAGCTCGTACGGCAGTAACACAGATGTTCGGTTCTCAAAAAAACGAAAATCGGGGAGAGCTCCTTTTCACCGATAAAGCAGGTAAAGAGTTGCCATTTGGTACATATTACCGTTTTATTCGATAAGTGTGAGCAGATAGCTGTGTGTTGAGTAAAAAAATCGAAAAAAAAGAGTGATATCCAGAAAAATAAATGTAAATTTGCTAAGGATCAATTTAAGTTTTTCTCACTTAAATTGATCCTTATAAAACCTTTAAACTATGAAAACTAAAGTATCTAGAGCTTTTGCGGCTCAATTTGGCGGAGAGGGTATCTTGTATGGTGCTCCGGGACGCATAAATTTAATTGGAGAGCACACGGATTATAACGATGGTTATGTTATGCCGGGAGCTATTGATTTGGGAATTGTAGCATCCATACGACCTAATGGTGAGGGTGTTGTGCGTGCCTACGCTATGGATTTGGAGCAGGGGGGAGAGTTTACAGTTGGAGACTCAACGCTACCTAGCCAAAGTTGGTTGCGATATATATATGGAGTATGCCAAGAGGTGCAAAAACGTGGAGGCAAAGTTGAGGGTTTCGATGCATTGTTTGCCGGTGACTTGCCTCTAGGTAGTGGACTTTCATCATCTGCAGCGTTGGAGTCGGTATTTGGCTTTGCGATAAGCGATATGTTCAATGGAGGGGAGATAGATAGATTCGAATTGGCTCGTATTGGTCAATCTACGGAGCATAACTACTGTGGCGTGAAGTGTGGTATTATGGATCAATTTGCATCGTTGCATGGTCGTAAAGGTCACCTTATGCGTTTGGATTGTCGCAGTATGGAGTATGAATATTTCCCATTCGAGAGTGAGGAGTATCGCTTGGTACTCATAAATTCAAATGTTAAACATGAACTTTCGGGTTCTCCCTATAACCGCAGGCGTGAAAGTTGCGAGAGGGTAGCTAAGGAGTTGGGTATGACATCACTAAGAGGTGCTACGATGGATCAACTCTTAGCTATTGCAGATCGAGTAAGCGACGAAGATATGCACCGTGCGAAGTATGTCATCGGCGAAGAGCAGAGAGTCCTTGGGGTATGTGACGCACTTGTGAAGGGAGATTTCGAGAGGGTCGGAGAGTTGATGTATGCAACACACATGGGTCTTTCGAAGGATTACGAGGTGAGTTGCGAAGAGCTTGATTTCTTGAACGATATCGCCAAAGAGTGTGGAGTCACAGGCTCTCGAATGATGGGAGGTGGCTTTGGAGGCTGCACCATAAACCTCGTTAGAGGAGATAAATACAATGAGTTTATAGCTACAACACTATCTAAATTCAAAGAAAAATATGGAATCGACGCTGGAGTTATAGATGTCGTAATCAGCGACGGAGCACGTAAATTAGAGGAGTAAATTAAAAAATATTAAAGTTATGAAACCAACACTATTTGTTCTTGCCGCAGGCATGGGTAGCCGCTATGGTGGTCTTAAACAACTCGATGGAGTAGGTCCTTCGGGGGAGACGATTATGGATTTTTCGATCTATGACGCTATACGTGGTGGATTTGGAAAGGTTGTATTTGTTATCCGTAAGGAGTTCGAGGCAGATTTTAGAGAGAAGATCCTCTGCAAATATGAAAGCCATATCCCCGTAGAGCTAGTTTTTCAAGCTATAACTGACCTGCCAGAGGGGTTCACAGCACCCGAAGATCGTGCTAAACCTTGGGGTACGAATCATGCGGTACTTATGGGTAAAGATGTTATCGCTGAGCCATTTGCAGTAATCAATGCTGACGACTACTACGGTCGTGATAGTTTCGAAGTGTTGGCTCGTGAATTGAACTCTGTCGAGGGAAAGAGAGGTCAATATTCGATGGTGGGTTATCGTGTTGGTAACACACTCTCGGAGAGCGGTACGGTGGCACGTGGAGTGTGCGCTACGGATGCTGAGGGAATGCTCACAGATGTTGTGGAGCGTACATCTATAGCTCGTGTTGATGGCAAAATATCTTTCACAGACGAGAATGGCGAGGTGCAAACATTGGAGGAGAATACCCCCGTGTCGATGAATATGTGGGGATTCACACCCGACTATTTCGGATACTCGCAGGAGATGTTCAAAGAGTTTTTAACCGCTGAGATGCAGAATCCAAAATCGGAGTTCTTTATCCCAACGGTTGTAAATAAACTCATCAAAGAGGGTGAGGCATCTGTGCGTGTGCTCGATACCACCTCTAAATGGTTTGGTGTAACGTATGCCGAGGATCGTCCCGGGGTTGTTGCAAAACTTAAAGCATTGGTCGACGCTGGAGAGTATCCTCAGACGCTGTTTCAGAATTAAAGTTTTCTAAATACAGCTATCGTTTGACCGCCGCTAAGTAGCATAAGCATATCGCCATCAACTTCGTAGTGAGTCACAGAGCCTAACATTTTACCATACGCATCTTCGTGATCCTCCCCCGGAGGACACATCATGCGGGTCATTCCCATGTGGTCGAATTTTAGGGATCTTTTCTCCTTGTCGAAGGTGTAGCTTCCTGTTAGGTTGTTACACGATGCCACCGCAGAGACTCTATCTTGATTTGCGAAAGTCAAGGTGTATTGATTCTCCTTGACGGGGATGCTACGGCTGTTAAGCTGAGTGAGCTGCCATGATGTTGAGGGTAGGTTGAAATCATTCGTACTACTGCTCTTACGGCATGGACAACACGACAGCGCAAGGATAGCTACAACAACAAAAGTTGCAAAAAATGTGATTCTTTTCATAAATATATCTTTTAAGTGAGTGGCAAAGGTAGCCATTATTTATTAAAACAGAGAGAATCCGAAATTATTATATTATATAGCCATTATATTAAAAAAATGAAAAGAGTTATCAACACCCCCCTCGCACCAAAACCTGTAGGTCCATATTCACAAGCTATTGAGGCTAACGGAACTTTGTACGTATCGGGACAAATCGCAATAATCCCCGAAAGTGGTGATATCGCAGAGGGTTTCACCGCTCAAGCTCACCAAGTATTCAAGAACATAGGTGCTATACTCACAGAGGCTGGTTACACATTCGACGATGTGGTAAAAGCTACAGTACTTCTTGATAATATCGCAGATAGTGCGGAGATGAGCGCAATATATGCAACGTACTTCACATCCCTTCCAGCACGTGCTTGCTACGAAGTATCTAAACTCCCTCTTGGGGTGTTAATCGAGGTGGAGGTTATAGCGGTTGCAGGATAAAATTTAATATCTAACAATTTGAGAGAGAGAGGGAGGGGTAACAACCTCCCTCTTTGCGGAGTTTGAGTAACAAGGATAAGTTTCGGGGCTTGATGAAGTTGCGAAACTGCTTTGTTAGTCAGACTCTTTTTTATGTCACTGTAGGGCAATGATGCAATAAAAAAAGCTGTCCCCAATCACTTTCATGATTTTGAACAGCCTTTTGAAGGGTGGATGATGGGTCTCGAACCCACGACCTTCGGAACCACAATCCGACGCTCTAACCAACTGAGCTACAACCACCATATTCGAATTTCGAGAGAAACCCTCCCTCATTCGGTGTGCAAATATAGGTGAAAAATATCTATTATGCAAGGAAATCGAAGAAAAAGTGTTAATTTTGCCAAAATGTCACTCTTTACGCCATGTAATCTGCCAAAAAATCGTTTGGCACGTGAATTGCGTAAGAGACGACAACTACAGTAAATAATTACAAACAAATAAAATATTAGAACAATGAATGTAAAACCACTTTCAGACAGAGTATTGGTGTTGCCCAATGCCGCAGAGGAGAAGACCGCAGGAGGTCTCTTTATCCCAGACACAGCAAAAGAGAAACCACTTCAAGGCGAGATCGTTGCCGCAGGTCCTGGCACAAAGGATGTGACGATGGAGGTTAAGGTTGGCGACCAGGTGTTGTATGGTAAGTATGCAGGTCAAGAGCTTAATATCGATGGGGTCGATTATCTTATCATGAAGCAGAGCGATATTCTCGCAATAATCTAATTGTTAAAGTTTCCATAGCGAGCCATATTTTGCACTTCCTTTGTCGTTGAAATACTTACATACTTTAAAGTATGCTCCGCTTTCACCGCCTGCACGAAGCCCAAAATCTGACCCCCTCTGAAAACTTTAACACGGACAATGATATTTCGTCCTCGATTTGGGTTGAAAAGTTCTAAGCCCAAATCGCAATAAAAACAGCTCAGCGGAGAGCACTCCGCCGCCGCCCCGCACAGGGGCAGTAAGAAACAAAAAACAAATTAACAAAATGGCAAAAGATATTAAATATAATGTAGAGGCAAGAGAGCTTCTCAAAGAGGGTGTTGATGCCCTATGCAATGCAGTAAAGGTTACACTAGGTCCTAAGGGTCGCAATGTTATCATCGACAAGAAGTTCGGTGCTCCACACATCACCAAGGATGGCGTATCAGTAGCTAAGGAGGTTGAGTTGGAGGATCCATTCGCTAATATGGGTGCACAGATTGTACGTGAGGTGGCATCTAAGACCAATGACGATGCGGGAGATGGTACAACCACAGCAACAGTATTGGCACAATCGATCATCACTGTAGGTCTAAAGAATGTTACCGCTGGAGCAAACCCAATGGATTTGAAACGTGGTATCGACAAGGCGGTGGCTACCGTTGTAGGTTCACTTCGTGAGCAGAGCCAAGAGGTGGGTAGTGACTTCGCAAAGATCGAGCAGGTTGCCACAATCTCAGCTAACAACGATAACGCTATCGGTAAGCTCATAGCCGAAGCTATGGCAAAGGTCAACAAGGAGGGTGTAATCACAGTCGAGGAGGCTAAGGGTACAGAGACTCACGTAGATGTAGTTGAGGGTATGCAATTTGATCGTGGCTACATCTCGGCATATTTCATCACCGACACCGAGAAGATGGAGGCACAACTAGAGAAACCATATATCCTTATCACCGACAAGAAGGTGTCGACAATGAAGGAGTTGATGGGTATTTTGGAGCCAGTTGCTCAAAGCGGACGTTCACTACTTATCATCGCTGAGGATGTTGATGGTGAGGCTCTTTCGGCACTTGTTGTCAATAAGTTGCGTGGCGCATTGAAGGTTGCAGCGTGCAAAGCACCAGGATTTGGAGATCGCCGCAAGGAGATGTTGGAGGATATTGCAGCTCTTACGGGTGCTACAGTCGTATCGGCTGAGAAGGGTATGAAGTTAGAGGATGCAACCCTAGAGTGGTTGGGATCTGCCGAGAAGGTGACCCTCAATAAGGAGAACACAACCGTAGTGGATGGTGCTGGCGACAAGGGAGCTATCGAGAATCGTGTGGCACAAATCAAAGCTGCGATCGAGGTTTCGACATCGGACTACGACAAAGATAAGCTCCAAGAGCGTTTGGCTAAGTTGGCAGGCGGTGTAGCGGTGCTATATGTAGGTGCTGCCACTGAGGTCGAGATGAAAGAGAAGAAGGATCGTGTAGATGACGCATTGGCCGCAACACGTGCCGCTGTCGAGGAGGGAATTGTCCCTGGAGGTGGTGTAGCATATATCCGTGCGGTATCTTCGTTGGAGGGTCTTAAGGGCGAGAATGAGGATCAAACAACAGGTGTGCAGATTGTTCGTCGTGCTATCGAGGAGCCATTGCGCCAAATCGTAGCTAACGCAGGTGGCGAGGGTTCGGTAGTGGTGAACAAGGTGCACGAGGGCACAGGTGCTTTCGGATACAATGCTCGTGACGATAAGTACGAAGATATGATGTCGGCAGGAATCATCGACCCAACGAAGGTGTCACGTGTGGCGTTGGAGAATGCTGCATCTATCGCATCTATGTTCCTCACCACAGAGTGTGTACTTGCGGAGCAGAAGTCTGATGCTCCAGCGATGCCTCCAATGCCAGGTGGCGGAATGGGCGGTATGATGTAATATTAACGTGAGTTCGTTAATTATGTTTTACCTTAATATTACAAAAATAACGTGGGTTCAAATTAGAACTCACGTTATTTTTTGCTCATAGCATACTCTACTTTTTATACCCCAGCCCCTATGGTCGCCACTCGATCATACACTTCACAGCTGATATATCCTCGTTGCGTTTAATTTCGAACATTGAGACATTATCTTGTTGTTGATAATTCACACTGAGGGTATCCGCAAGGTAGCATTCGTGAATATATTGTAGATCCACACGCAGCGAGTTTGCTTTGGCGAGCATCTCAATAGGCAGCATGTCGAGCATCAAGTCAAAATATCTTAGCGCATTGACATGTTTGTTGAAATCTATATCTGAATATACGGCTCTATGCACAATGGTTTGTGAGGGTTCGACTGCCAAAATTCTGCGAGGTTTATCTATCGGATATCCATATTCGCCTAACACGTAGTCGTTGTAGTTTTCGTGCAGTTTCGAGAGATCTATAGCTCGTCGAGCATTGGTATCCAACATGCACCACTGCGACACGGCACCTCCAAATATTTCGCCCTTCTCGTTTGATAGTGTGAAGTTACGAGTGGTGATAAGTCTATGATAGTCACTAATCCAAGTTGTTATCTTGATCTTTTCGAACACTTTGGGGAGGTAATCCACTTCGATTGCGAAACGAGACAATACCCATGTTTGGTTATCTTCATTGAGGGCACTCACGCCAAATCCTTTAGCCTCGGCGTCCAATCCTGCGACATTGAGAACATTGCTTATGAGAGTTGATATGGATGCACGAAATGTGAAATCGGTATTCTGCTGTTCGATTATGATGGTGTAGGTTGTAGGTGTAATAGACATCTGTAAATAGTTTTTGTTGAGACAAATATATAAAAAAATGATATACTTTGTTGCATTCTAATCTAATTTTTGTACCTTTGGTATGGCTTTGCCTATTTCTAACCGCTAAAGTGTTCAAAAATGGTTAATATTTCAACATTCACCCTCTCGGCAGGAGATATCGAGATGGTGGTAACAAACTTTGGAGCTCGTGTCATGAAGCTCTTTACACCCGATAAAAATGGTACTATGGCAGATGTTGTGCTCGGGTACAACACCGTCGAGGAGTATCTCGACAACAACCCCGAAAGATTCTTCGGTGCGGTGTGTGGTCGCTTTGCAAATCGTATCGCCAAAGGGCAATTCGAGATTGATGGAGAGGTGTACAATTTACCTATAAACAATAATGGTCAATCACTGCATGGCGGCGAGAAGGGGTTAGATAGCGTAGTGTGGGATGTGGTGGAGTCAACACCTAACTCTATACTATTCAAATATATATCTGCCCATGGCGAGGAGGGATACCCCGGAGAGCTCACCATACATATGAGCTATGAGCTTACGGAGCAGAATGAATTTGTAATAAAATATAGAGCCACAACAACTGCATCTACGGTGGTGAATCTCACACACCACTCATACTTCAACCTCAGAGGCGAGGGCGAGGGTGATGTTCTGGATCATATCATGCGTATAAATGCCGACAAGTTTGTACCTATAGACGATGTGTCGATTCCGCTAGGTAATATGGCGGAGGTTATCGGTACACCATTCGATTTCCGAGCACCAAAAGTTATCGGTCGTGATATTATGCTCCCAGATGAGCAACTAAAGATGGGCTCTGGTTATGACCACAGTTGGGTCATAAGTGGCAATGGTTTGCGCTTTGCAGCATCTGTTATTGACCCCCAAAGTGGTCGACGTATGGAGGTATTTACAGATCAGGTAGGAATGCAATTCTATAGCGGCAACTTTATCACAGGCGAAATAACATCCAAAGGCGGAGATAAGAGATATCTGCATCGAGGAGCTCTTGCTCTCGAAACTCAACTTCTGCCCGACTCACCCAACCAACCACAATTCCCAACTTCGAGGTTGAATCCCGAGGAGGAGTATACACACACATGTATATATAAATTTGGTGTTGAGGCTTAAACAGATTCTTAAAAATTGCAAATTTTCGCAAATCTAGAAAATAATTATTACCTTTGCTTATCATAAAATAATTAAAACTATATAACATATTATGGTAGATATATTTGAACGCCTAGAAAAAAATGTTGGCGGCCCTATCGGGCAATACATGAATGCAGCACACGGTTACTTTGCCTTCCCTAAGTTGGAGGGAGAGTTAGGTCCTCACATGAAGTTCCGTGGCAAGATGATGCTTAACTGGTCTCTGAACAACTATCTAGGTCTTGCGAACCACCCCGAGGTGCGTGAAGCAGATGCTAAGGGAGCGGCAGATTTCGGTATGGCAGCTCCTATGGGTGCTCGCATGATGAGTGGTCAAACAAAATATCACGAGCAGTTGGAGCGTGAACTTTGCGACTTCGTGGGCAAGGAGGATGCATTCCTTTTGAACTTCGGATACCAAGGTATGATATCTATTATCGATTGTTTGTTGACACATCGTGATGTTGTGGTGTATGATGCTGAGTGCCACGCTTGTATCATCGACGGATTGCGTATGCACAAAGGTAAAAGATTCGTATATGGTCACAACGACGAAGAGTCTCTACACAAACAACTTCAACACGCTACAGACCTCGCAGAGTCACAACGTGGTGGAGTATTGGTTATCACAGAGGGTGTATTTGGAATGAAGGGAGACCTCGGATTCTTGGATAAAGTTGTTGAGGCAAAGAAGAAATTCGACTTCCGACTCCTTGTTGACGATGCTCACGGATTTGGTACAATGGGTGCTAATGGTCGTGGTACAGCAGAGCATTTCGGTGTTATCGATCAAGTGGATGTGTTGTTCAACACCTTCGCAAAATCTATGGCAGGAATTGGTGCATTCGTTGCTGGCCCAAAGTGGTTGATTAACTTCTTCAGATACAATATGCGCTCTCAGCTATACGCTAAGTCACTTCCAATGCCTATGGTTATGGGTGCACTCAAGCGTTTGGAGCTTATCAAGGCTCATCCGGAGTATCTCACTAAATTGTGGGAGATAACAAATGCATTGCAATCAGGACTTAAAGCTAACGGATTCGAGATCGGAGTGACACAATCTCCTGTGACCCCAGTATATATGAAGGGTGGAGTGAATGAGGCGACAAACCTTATTGTTGACCTTCGTGAGAACCATGCTCTATTTTGCTCGATTGTGATATATCCTGTGATCCCTAAGGGTGAGATTATCCTTCGTGTGATCCCTACAGCAGCACACTCTCTCGAAGATGTGGATTATGCTCTTAATGCACTCCTCGCAGTGCGAGATAAACTCGTGTCGGGAGTATACGCAGCGATGGATATCCCTGTGATGGCTGAGTTGTAAAAATAACTTACCGTGGGGGTGGGATGCGCTACCTCCACGAGTATGGTGATAAAAAAAATATGCTAGGAGTGATTTTACTCCTAGCATATTTTTTGTCTTATAACGTCAGTTTCCCTATGAGCGGATAGCAGCAACACCTGGCAACACCTTACCCTCCA
>JAWXSU010000009.1:0-19291 GCA_044434245.1 Rikenellaceae bacterium
TCTGGTAAACCTGCGACAAAAATAAGCAACAGTCCCCCACGCCATATGAAAATGACGCGAGAGATGTTAACCTATTCTCGTCAGAAAAACAAAAAGTTTACCAGACTTTATTCCTGAGAATTAAGTTAAACACTTTCGTGTATAAAATTTCTAATATGTATGCCTATGTCTCCACAAGCACTACAAAGTTAGACAAAATTATACAGATTCCAAAAGTTGCATCTCTAAAAGAGAACTGTTGCAATACAAATGTAGTTAAATATCTTCTGTTTCCTCCATAACGACCTCTACATCTTCTTCATTTTCGAGCCTATCAAGCTCGGCTGCGTACTCCTCTCTCTCGATATTCAACTGCTCAGTTTGCTCGTCTAATTGAGTGAAATACTTTTCATCAAAACCCTTTGCGGCTAATAGATCGTCAAAAAGCTGCATAGGATCTGTTGCCTCTGGTTCAGCTTGTTGCTCTGGCACTTGGTCATCTTCAAAAATTTCATTTAAGATAATCTCCTCGCCTTGTAGCTCCTCCGACTGCTCTATTTCGATGTAAGGCTCCACTAATGTTTCGATAAATCTGCTCTCCTTTGTCATAATTATGTGTAGATTAAGTTATTATTGGCACTATCGCCTAACTACTATATCCCAGATTTATTCGACATATAGGCAAATGGAGTTTTATTTTACCCAATCTACAGGGTCGCACCAGCATATAAATAGCTACTCTTTCATCACCATTAAAATTCGTTCAACTTCGCTTAGAAAAACAACAATAGGCATACTTTGATAATATTGGTTATCGTCGGCAAGGAGGCGGATAAACTCCTCTAAGGTTAGCCCAACAAGCTGTGTAGTGCTCTCAAAAAGTGCAATCTCCTCCTCTGTTCTCGTGCTATGTAGTGTGCTGATTACTTTTGATATGTACACCTCGAAGTCGTGCCTCTCCTGCTCTATTATAGCCACCAATTCAGCGGCATATAGCGATATATCTTCGCCTCCCTGCGCTATGCCTATCGTTGTTTTATCTTTCATTAACTCTATATCCCTGAAATTTACGAGATATAAGCAAATCCGAAAATATTTTATCAGAAGCTCAAAAGTGATGCGTTATGTGCTCGCTCCTTGACTCCCAGATCCGCCAAATATATTTCGGTTGTTTTGACGCTTGTATGTCCTAGTGATGGAGATATTTGCGAGGCAGAAACGCCCTCGTTCCTAAGTACTGTCGCATAGGTGTGGCGTGCCACGTATGTGGTTATCACTCCGATGTTTAGCTCCTTGCCGATAATCTTCATATGGTCATTGATTACGTGAGTTAGGTTCTTACGCTTCTTCTCGTAGTCCCACGCTGTGTCGCCCTCCTCCATAAATGGAAAGATGTAGTTTTCGGGACGAGGTGTATTTCCCCACTTGTCGATTATTCGCCGCATCTCTGGAGTAATTGGGGCATAGATGCGTTTTGCCTCGTGGGTTCTGCCCTCTGTCTTTTTGCGAACGAATGATATTTCACCGCTCTGAATGTTTTCAAATTTCAGGTTAATAAGATCGGCGACATTTATTCCATTGCAGAAGTAAATAAACATCCATAGATCCCGATAAAATATGGTTGAATTATTCCAGCTCGTATAATCTGCAATAGCCTTTAGTTGCTCTTTGGTGAGAGCCTTCTTTTTACCCACTCCCTCCTTAATCTGAAATTTACCTCTGCCAAATGGATAGTCCGATTCTCTGATTGTGCCAGAGGTTTTGGCGACATTGATAATCTTTCTAATGTTGCGCAAATAGATTGCTGTTGTCGCTTGGCTCATTGTCGAGGTGCAGAAGCGTTCATAATCTTGTAACCACTGCACCGTAACATCTCGAAATGCGACATCTCGTCTCTTGTAGCGTTCAATAGAGGCGAGAGTACTTTTCATTGAACCCATTGTGCCGTACTTCTCACCCTCTTGCAACAGTTGGATCTGTGCACGAAACATATCATTAAGCGAGCCGCCTACACCTCTGCCAAGTTGATTATCGAGCCTGTCGAAAGAGAATGTGCCCTGATCGGTTAGGAACTCCACAATCTTTACAATTTGTAGATAGTACTTTCCTATCTGCTCTTCGAGGTACTTGTTGTCACGAGATTTGCCACTTGGAATTGCATCCCATCGCTCTTTGGATAGGGTGATACCCACCGAGTAATATTTTGGCTTACGCTGATAGTAAACCTTGATCTTGACAGGGAATAGCCCATCTTTGTTGATTGTTCTTTGGTCGAGCACAGACGACACAGTGACCCCACACTTTGTAATTTTAAACATAGCAATTAAATTTTGGATTAAACTTTTGAGACCTAAATTTGGCTATGTTATATATCCTTGTTTTTCGGGAAATATAAGACGAAAAGAGCTCTCAAACACCCTTTGAAGGTGTTTATTCAAACTCAGTTCAAACCACAATTTAGTAGTTTATATATCCCAAAATTTTGAAAAATATAAATTGAATGTGGGGTGTTGTTTTGGGGTTGAATTGTGGGGTTTAAGGGGTTTGATAATTCATAGAATAGGGATGTAATCCAAGCAGACTGCATCCCTATTAAAAGGCTATATTATATTTTAATATTACTCTTCGTTCTCTATTCTAAATAACTTATCATCCTCCGATAATTTGACAATATAGTATGATTCATCACGTAACGCCTCTGGTAACTTATCCTCCAATATAGATGCTACGAATTGAATATTATTAGCATTTGCCATCTCGGCTATTTTTATTAGTTGATTATCATGCACTAATTCTTTCTTATCATTTAATAAAAAATGCAAACATGGTATCTCTTCATTGTCAGCAAATATAGTGTATGCTATATCAAAACATGATATTTCACCCTGCTTTTTACCTGAACTAAAATTTGTATCAATCGTTGAGAATTTGTACAACCTACTTCCTGCTCTCTCTACAGTCTCATATTTGATAGCATATTTTTCATCATATATATCTTCAGAGACAGATGCAAATATCTTATTAAATTTCGTTAGCTGCGTATTTACAACTTCTTGAAACCCGCCAGCAAATAGATCATTGTCAATTGCCGATAATTCGCCTTGTTTCTCTTCAATAGTATTGCTAATATCATCAATTTGTTGCATTATAGCCTCATACTCACCTTTACGCTTGTGTAGATCATTCAGCTCATTAATTACTTGCTCTAAGTCATCAAAAGCATCAGACCTTACAACCTTCTCGGCTAACTCGGCTTCGGTATCTTGAAGAGAATTTAAACTATTTCTTTTCTCTTTAATTACTCGTTCAACCTCTGGTAATTCGGCTTCAACAAAAGTTTTTTTATTCGTAAGCATTTTGTTGTGATAATCAACAAGATCTTCAAAGGTCTTTTGCAGATTTGGCACAAGTGCGGATGCTTGTTGATAAATCAATCTAAGCTGGTCTAAATCTTCATTGAATTGTTGAGACTCTATCTCTTGTATGGTGTCGTTTAGTATCTCCTGCTTAATGTTTAACGATGTAATATCAGAACTTATACGATTTATTTTAGCTCTAATTTTATTTAATGCATTAAGATCCGTTTCTAAATCAGGATTAATATTCAACGCCTGTTTTTTAGCATTGAGTTTTTCTATGTCTGCATCAATAACATCAATTGTAGCCTTATAATCACTCCTTGTTTTAGTTCTCTCAAGTCTTTTTTTATAAGCACTCTCGCTTTGTATAGTACTAACAAGTTGTTCTCTTCTATCTCCATTATCATAGTTGCAGCCAAATAAAAACAGATGAAGTGTCTCGTATACAATATCAGAGGTGTAATTGTCTAGTGTTTTCAACGTTTTAGTTAAGCGCAACTCGTCATATCGAATGTTATGCGATATAATTTGCCTAAAAGTAGGTTTATTTACTGTTATAGTTGGAAAAATCTTAGACATTAAGGTATCTTCAAATTCGCCAATTGGTATCTTTATACCATCTATTTCGCAGATACACTCTTTTCTACTCAAAAAATTTCTGCTTATCTCTATTATTTTTGTTGGACTGTCAAAATCATCAATGAGAGTAAGAGTAATAATTATTCTATTATCAATCAAATAATTCTTAACAAGCGTGTATACTTCTCTCTTGTTTTCTGGATCCTGATAAAGACTTTTGGGATCCTTACCCAAACAAAAATCAATCAAACGAAGAACAGTAGTTTTTCCAACATTATTCCCTGTGCTTCGTTCGTTATCTGGTGTTTGGTCAATTATAAGGTTTAGCCCCTTGTGAAATTCAATCTCCCTAACAATTTTGTTAGGAGTAGCGATTAGTAATGATTTTATAAACATAATTCAACCTCCCCTGCTTGATTTATTTGTGCCGCTTTAATAAGAAACAGCCAATCTAAACTCAATAAAAATACCGAAAAAGACATGTTATATTCCGACTTCATATTAATATATAAGTCACCAAGTATTGTTGTTCCAATACTTTGCAACATCTTTAGTATTTTAGCCCCTGTGTAGTATATGCTATTTTGAGGGTGTATAGAATCAGGTAGTAACATCGTAATTTTCAGGGTTTTTAAAAATTTTACACTTTATAAATGCATCTACAATTAAAATATCTATGCACATATCTAACTCCTCTTCAGCCATTGGCTCGAAATTTTTACTATCTGAGATTTTTTGTTTTACTCCGATAATAATGGCTTTAAATAGATCATCTCCATCTAAGTTGGCTTTATTTTCAATATATAACTTTCTGATACTATTTAGAACGGATAAACTTTTATTCTTACCCATACTATCATATGTCGAGTATATTTCACTAATTGTTTTATGATAAAGCAAATAATCTGCAACGAGTTGTTTGTATGTAGACAACTTATTATATTCAACTTTTTCTTCAATTTGAAAACATACAGGATTAGGTAACTCATATGTTGTCAGTGCATCTTTTGATAAGATATTAATTATCGTAGTTAGATGCGAATTCAGTTTTAGTTGCGGAGTTTCTCGACCTAATTCTTTCTCTATAAACTCATGCAAAGTACAAAGTTTGTCTATTTCACAACCTTGAATATCTCGCAGTATTGAGTCCAAATCATATATGTCGTCATCTGGTGTAAAGCTAATACCATTTGGTGTTGAGTATGATTTGTTACGTAAATTTTTAGCAGTTTTGGCAATGGATATAAACTTAAAACTATATCCATTATATAAATCCTCTGAACATTTACTTAATGAACTCTTAATTTTTGCAACCTTATTTGTTGCAGAAACTTGGATTATTACTTTCGCATTTTTGTCTATCAAATCAATCGCCTCTACATTTTGATTTGTAGTATTTACATTATCTAATCTATATCCATATAGTATATTAAACAAATCCCGATAGAAAAACTCTGAATGAATGTGATAATCAAGAATGTTTAGTTTACCTCGCTTTTCAACTCGGAGTGCCAACAATGCTAACCGTTCATCAATATAATTATAGTACTCTACTCTTTTCATGGCTGAATAATCTGTATGAAGGCTTTGTTAGTGTTTGTAATTTGGTTTGTTAAATATATTTATTAGCACAAAGATAGTGAAAAACTGCTGTTTTGATACCAGACTTATAATAAATATTTTTTGAGTGCCTTAGAGTCCATTAGCCATGTGTTTTTATCATATAACCAAGATGTAAACTTTGAAGTCTAAGTATCACAACTCCCCTCTTGCACAAAATTTGCACACGCCTCGCACAAATAAAAGCAAAACATAAGTGCCGAACGAAAATCTTTTGTTATATTTGTCCCTGAAATAGAGTACCTTAGAAAAACGAGATAAGATTAGGAAACGAGCAGAAAGGAATCCCTTTGCGTTTCATAATCATGAGGTCCCGAGTTCAAGTCTCGGACCCGCTACAAGCCAAAAGGCACTTAGAGAGGGAAACCTACTAAGTGCCTTTTGCTTTTACATTGACTACCCTACAACCCCTCAGCTCGAAGAATGAAATCGGCGATAGATTTGGGATCCTTAAGTGAGTGTGGGTGATGCCCAATCCCCTCTTTAATTATTATCTCTATTTCGCCTCCATATCCTCTTAGAGATTCCGCAAATCGTGCAGTATTATCAGAGTATGGTACGACATCATCTGCATCGCCTATGACATGCATGATCTTAATCTTGGATTTTGCAATTCTCTTTGCATGATCCACCGGGTTGCCTTCATAAAGCAACATCTGCTCTTCACTCATACCATACGCCTCCTTCATTGAGTTGCACTCTTTGGTGTATTTGGTATCTCCCATAGGCCAACTTTTGAGATCCATCACGGGGGCATCTGCATATATCGCCGATACCTTTTTCCTATTCTCCACCGCCCAGTTGTAGACAATAAGTCCTCCACGGCTCATTCCCTCCAACACAACTTTTTTAGACAACCCCTCATAACGCAAAATATCGTAGAGTCTATCCCATCTTTTCACCGCCTCTGCAGATCCAAAAAGATTCGCCACATCGCAATATGCGATATGAAATCCCATCTCTAAGAGACGTTGATCGACTTGAGGTTCATGCCCCCAAAACCGTGCACGTATAACCCATGACCGCTGCGAATTTGCAACCTTGGGCTGCACAACTTTAAACTCCAGCCCCTCAGTTTTATACTCCATACCCTTATAACCATAGAACGAGAACTCTTCGCCATCATCGAGACCTTTGAAAATATCGAATTCAGAATCTCTATCCGCCAAGATCACCTCCGCAAAATGCTCTGCCATCATTGTTGCCCCTTGAGCTGATGGGTGTAATTTATCGGGAAGTATAGACAGATCTAATTCATAGCCACACAATGGCTGACCGTTGATTACCTCCAACCCATTTTTGTATGCAACATTAAATATCTTCGGAGTGATTGACTCTCGAAGTATCCTATCCGAGATACCAAACCTATCACTCGACTTGTGATAACACTTTAGAGGCGTCACCAAAATTATACGAGGTGTAGAGCTTAGTGCTGCGTATGAGTCTATAATCTTCTGGTAATCATCCTCATACTCATCAACATACTTCATATTCATCTCCTTCGAGTCATTTGTGCCCAACTTTATAATCACTATATCTGGCTCAAACGCCAAAGACTCTTTGTATTGCGTAGTCTCTACGTATGGAAAGTTACCCTTGAAAAGCGTGGTTCGGGAGCTAACTCCAAAATTTTTCACCTCATACTCCTCACCCAATATTTGTTGTAACTGAGCCGGATATGAGTTTACGTCACGATCCTTGATACCGTGTCCAAATGTTATACTGTTTCCGATGCATGCAACTTTAATTTTTGTTGCAGCAAATGTGGTTGTGACGGCTACAACTAGCAGTAGCAATAGTACGCAAAATCTTTTCATCCTATAGTTTATTTTTGTAGGATAAAAGTAACAATAAAAATTTGGAATTGCAAATCCTTACATCTGCGCCACCTCCTCATGTTCGATAAGAGTAAGGTTTTCGATGTTGTATCCACGCTCTTGTGCAATACGAAAAATATGGCTCAAAGTAGAGTCCGAAAGAGATGGCGTGCGTGATAGAATCCACAAATATTTATCCGTAGAGCTCCCGACAAGTGCCCATTCATAACTCTCTCCAAGCTCCATAACATTATAATCACTAGAGAAGAACATAAAAAATGAGACCTTAAGTCGCCCCAATGTTGATGTCTCTCGACCCGTACCCAACGCCTCTCGCCACTCCATATCTTTGGTGTTGAAACCTCTATTTACGATGGATACTTCATTTTCGGGCGAAAGCGAATATTCTGCCGTCACAGCTGTGAGGTTACGTTCGTAACGATTGTCGAAACGGGCAATTTCATACCATTTGCCCATGTAACGTTCGATATCGAATTCACTGACCGTAGATGTGTCGATTGTTTTGGCACTACACATAACGGGTGCCGATAGAAGTGTGATAAAGATCGAGAGTGATATTAATAGTAACATAACGCATTTATTTTTGCGATATGCAATACATCTACTATGCCAATATCTCCTTTGCTCGGTTGTATATTCCCTCCGCATCAAAACCACACTCAGCATATAGTTGAGCGGGAGTGCCATGGTCAATAAATCTATCAGGAATACCCAACGCATAGACTCTGCACGAAACACCCTCACGGTTGTATAGTGCCGTCACCGCCTCTCCAACTCCGCCACGCAGAGCTCCATCTTCAACTGTGATAATAGTTTCGAATTTATTTGCAATTTCGAGCAACATCCTCTCATCTAGAGGTTTGACATATCTCAAATCGTAGTGAGCCACAGAGTACCCCTCAGAGGTTAATTTATCTATTGCATGTGCGGCAAACGAAGATGTCGTACCGATAGTGACAATCGCCAACTCTTCACCCTCTCGCAGAACCTCTCCACACCCCACAGGCAACTCTCTCCATGGCACATCTCTCCATGTCACACCCTCTCCACCTCCTCGTGGGTAGCGGATTACGAATGGCGACGCTGCGCACACTGCCGTGTACATCAAACAACGAAGCTCCATCTCATTGCGAGGAGCTGCGATTATAAGATTTGGAATCGTAGCGAAATATGCCATATCAAACACCCCGTGGTGTGTCGCACCATCTTCGCCCACAACACCTCCACGATCTAGGCACAACACAACAGGGAGTCGTTGAATCGCCACATCGTGAATCACATTATCGTAGGCACGTTGCATAAACGTAGAGTATATATTACAAAAAGGAACCATCCCCGAAGCTGCAACTCCCGCTGCAAATGTCACCGCATGCCCCTCCGCGATACCCACATCAAAACACCTATGAGGCATCTCCCGTTGAAGAATATTCATCGAACAACCACTAAGCATTGCTGGCGTGATCCCCACAATTCGTTTATCACAACGAGCCAAATCGAGAAGTGTTTGACCAAAGACATCTTGAAATCTATCTACGACACTCTTCGAGACCATCTTTTTACCCGTCGCAGGGTCGAATTTTCCCGGTGCATGCCACTCCGTATTATTCTCCGCCGGCTCAAAGCCCTTGCCCTTCACAGTCATAACATGCAACAACTTCGGGCCCTTCATATCACGCAGAGCTGTAAGCACACGCACAAGTTTGGGGATATTGTGACCATCCACAATACCGAAATATCTAAAATTAAGCGACTCAAATAGGTTGCTATTGCGCAGAATTCCCTGTTTTAAGACATTTCCCATAACCTGAAAAATCTTCAGCAAACGGGGCGTACGAGCAAGACCTCGCCACAGCCACTGTTTGAAACGATTATACTTTGGTGATGTCGATATTTTGAGCAGATAGTTACTAAGCGCACCCGTTGAGTGGTCAATAGACATATGGTTGTCATTGAGAATTACCAACATATCGCTTTGTGGACTAGCTCCAGCGTTATTCAACCCCTCGAAGGCTAATCCTCCAGTCATCGAGCCATCACCGATAACTGCAACAACTCGCTCTTTTGTACCTTGCAACTCTGCAACCTTCGCCATTCCAAAAGCCGCCGAAATCGAAACTGACGCATGCCCGCCACCAAATGAATCATACTCACTCTCCGACATCTTCGGAAATCCACTTATCCCCCCCTGTTTGCGTTTATCACGAAACGCCTCGTAACGACCTGTGATAATTTTGTGAGGGTATGTTTGGTGCCCTACATCCCACACCAATTTGTCGGTTGGAGTATCAAACACATAGTGGATTGCTGCGGTCAACTCCACAACACCCAAGCTCGATGAGAGGTGTCCAGGATTTGTTGCACACTCCTCTATAATGTAGTCTCTTAGTTCGTTACAGTACACACTTAACTGCTCCACGCTGAGTTGTTTTAGCTCTGCGGGAGAGTGAATAGAGTCTAGTATTTTGTATTCGCTTTTCATTTTAACGCACAAAGATAGGAAAAAACTACCAGAATTTTCAAAAAAAATCGTTACCTTCGCAAACAAAAACAAATTTAATCATCACAAAGATGAAATACAAGAGAATTCTACTAAAACTTAGTGGCGAGTCACTTCAAGGTGCTCAAAAGTATGGTATCGCTACCGATATGCTCACTTCGTATGCCGAGCAGATCAAATCAATCGCTGAGCAAGGCGTGCAGATTGGAATCGTAATTGGCGGAGGAAACATCTTCCGAGGACTCAGCGGATCGAAAATCGGGTTCGATAGAGTGAAGGGCGATCAGATGGGAATGTTGGCGACAATAATCAATTCACTAGCTTTACACTCAGCCCTCGAAGCGTGTGGCGTGAAGAGCAAGGTGTTGACATCTATTCGCATGGAACCCATCGGTGAGTACTTCTCGAAAGCGAAGGCTTTGGAGCTTCTTGAGGCTGGATATGTAGTAATTATAGGTGGTGGAACATCCAACCCTTACTTCTCAACCGACACTGCATCTGCACTTCGTGGAATCGAAATCGAGGCGGAGGTTATGTTGAAAGGCACACGTGTTGATGGAATATATACCGCCGACCCAGAGAAAGATCCCACTGCTACGAAGTTTGACACCATCACTTTTGATGAGGTGTATGAACGTCAATTAAAGGTTATGGATCTTACCGCTTTCACCCTCTGCAAAGAGAATGGTCTTGGACTCATCGTTTTTGATATGGACACCCCCGGCAACTTGGCAAAGGTTTTACAGGGCGAGAATATTGGAACTGTCGTAACACAATAAATTAATAAATATATGGAGACAAAAGAGATACTTAATGATGCCTCTGTGCGTATGCAGAAGGCGTTCGACCACTTCGAAGAGGAGTTGTCAAATGTACGTGCTGGAAAAGCATCTACTGGTGTATTGAATAGTGTGATGGTAGAGTACTATGGCTCACAAACTCCCGTGTCGGGAGTGGCGAGTGTTACAGTACCCGATGCCAAAACAATCATTATTCAACCTTGGGACAAAAATATGATGCGCCCAATAGAGAAGGCAATCATCGACTCAAACATCGGTCTTGCACCATCAAACAATGGAGAGCAGATCCGTCTGTCACTACCTCCTGTAACCGAGGAGCGTCGTCGCGAGCTAGTGAAAAAAGTTAAAGCCGAGGGAGAGACAGCTCGTATCAGTTTGCGTAACGCAAGACGTGATGCTGTAGATGCATTTAAGAAGGCTCAAAAAGATGGTATGCCCGAGGATGAGGCTAAGGATGGCGAGAGCCAAGCAACAAAACTAGTCGAAAAGTTCAGCAAGAAAATAGACACAGTATTGGTGGCTAAAGAGGCTGAAATTATGACCGTATAGAGTTGCCTTATAAGGCGGCATGATTTTCCTCCGCCTTGGGATTAAACACCTTCTATGTTTAATCCCAAGGCGGAGTTCTATTTTCTCCCCCTATATATTTTGATCTAACCAAACCCTAGGAGGCACACCTTCGATTGATTTAAAAGTATGAGTAAATGATACTAATGATAAGAATCCCACATCACTAGCTACAGATGTGATTGTTCGGTTTGGATTCTCCAACATCATACGCTTCGCCTCTGCAACTCTCAGCCTCGATATCCACACACGAAAAGAGCATTTGTATGTCGTATTGATATACGTAGAGAGGTAGAATCTATTTGTACTGAAATGCAGTGCAACTTGTTGTATCGTGATTTTACTTTGGCAATACTCTTTTTCTTCAATCCAATTTTTTATGTTGTTAGATATGCTAGCATAGATCTCAGGGGAGAGATTCATTGGCGTAATTTCATCCACAACGAGTGTGATCTCATCATTTTGATCTGGTTTATTTGATATCTCCAGAAAAACCAACACAAAAGATAAAAACGAGTTGAAGATATAGGTACATCCGCTGATAAAAACAACAAGGAATGCTATCCTAAGCCATGTACTTATGAGAGATGAGAATGCAAATGGTGCACATAAAACACCAATAGCTATTATAGCATATACACTTCTCTTCATCCAACTAATATGGATCTCAATATCTTCAGCGAAGTTATCATCCCCTCTAGCTACAGCCTGTCTGTATTTTTTGAAAAAGAATATCATCTCTACAACTATAGCTAAAAATAGGAATATTGCACCTATGATATGTATAGTTGTCGTTGCACCTTCGCTACGACATAGACACCCTCCCCACATGGTTAACACATACAACGGGCAACTTATTATGCTAAGCAAACACCCTCCAGATAGATAGTTTAGTTTTTTACCTATCAGTGTTATAAACGAGAGGGTCATCAATACTGATACATTGTAGTATATCGAAAGATTATACGCTACTCGATATTTAAGTTCTAAGTTTTGAATACTTGTGAGATAAAATACAAAAATTGAGATAGCCAATATCGCAAATGCACCTCCCATTAACATTCTGGCATGGTCATAAACACTCCCTTTTAGTTTGTCGGGGAGTGCTCCAAATATCATATACACACCAAAATATGACAATAGGCTTGCTACTATCATCAAAAATAGTTTATACGATTCCGGCGTCATATCATCGTTCGTTTACATTAATAATCACTACAATCCGGATTACTCTACCGTAACGGATTTTGCAAGGTTACGAGGCTGATCTACATCACGACCCTTGCAGACTGCGATGTAGTAGGAAAGAAGTTGCAACGGTATGGTTGTAACCAAAGGTTCCAAGCAGGGCTCCACCTCAGGCAGCTCAATTATGAAATCGGCAGTTTTACGCATCTGCACATCACCTTTTGTTACAAGTGCTATCACACGACCATTACGAGCCTTTAGCTCCTGTACATTGCTAAGCACCTTCTCGTACATCTCATTTTTGGTTGCAATAACAACTATTGGCATCTCGGAATCAATAAGTGCAATAGGTCCATGTTTCATCTCCGCTGCGGGATAACCCTCAGCGTGGATATAGGATATCTCCTTGAGCTTAAGTGCACCCTCCAACGCCACGGGAAAGTTGTAGCCTCGACCCAAATATAGAAAGTTACGTGCGTAGGTGAATATTTTTGATAGCTCCGCAATCTGCTCATTCACAGCCAAAACCTCTGTCATCTTTTCGGGTATTTCACCGAGTGCTGCAACCAATCGTGAATACTCCGCACTATCCAACGCACCTCGATTACGACCCAACATCAACGCCAACATCGTAAGCACTGTGACCTGTCCCGTGAATGCTTTTGTCGACGCAACTCCGATCTCTGGACCTACGTGTGTGTATGCTCCCGAGTTGGTAACTCGCGCTATTGATGATCCTACAGCATTACATATTCCATAAACAAAAGCGCCTCGACTTTGTGCTAATTCTATAGCAGCCAAAGTATCTGCCGTCTCTCCAGATTGCGATATTGCGATGACTACATCCGTAGGTTTAATCATCGGGTTGCGATATCTAAACTCCGATGCGTAATCAACATCAACAGGGATCTGAGCATATGTCTCGATAAGTTGCTTTCCGATAAGTCCAGCGTGCCACGATGTTCCGCAAGCCACAATTATGAAACGTGTTGCATTAGACAATTTCTCATGGTTATCGATAATCGAAGCCATCATGATTTTGTCTTGATTTATATTGATGCGTCCTCGCATACAATCGGCGATACATTTGGGTTGTTCGATAATCTCCTTGAGCATAAAGTGAGGATAACCTCCCTTTTCGATTTGTCCCAATGTAAGCTCAACCTTATGTATCTCGGGGATAACCTCCACATTATCAATGTCGACTATTTTAAGCTCTTCACCCAATCGGATATGAGCAATTTCGCCATCTTTAAGATATATTACCTTATCTGTATACTCCACAATGGGAGTGGCGTCTGAGCCCAAGAAAAACTCATCTTCACCAACTCCAACCACCAAAGGGCTACTCTTGCGAGCTGCGATGATTTGCGATGGAGACTCTTTGTCCAATATAGCGATTGCATAAGCTCCAATAACTTGATGCAAAGCAACTTGTACGGATGTTAGAAGATCCAAATTATTTTGAATTTTGAGATATTCAATAAGTTGAATTAACACCTCCGTATCGGTATCACTTTTGAAGGTGCAACCCTTCTCCTCCAAATTTTGGCGGATAGTTGCATAATTTTCGATGATTCCATTGTGTATTATAGCCAACTGCTCAGACTCCGAGTAGTGAGGGTGCGAATTTCGCTGACATGGTTCTCCATGTGTTGCCCAGCGGGTGTGAGCTATTCCGACTCTACCCGATGTATCACGATTATTGGCATACGCCTCCAACTCCGAGACTTTTCCCTTCTCTTTGTAAACTTTTAGATTATTTTCATTGTCGATAAGAGCGACTCCTGCACTATCATATCCACGATATTCGAGGCGTTTTAGCCCCTTTATAAGTATTGGGTAGGCATCTTTGCTGCCTATATATCCTACAATTCCACACATAACTTGCTTTTTAACTTATTTTGCTAACCAACATTCGTTAGTAGTTAATAGTGCCAAAGATAATAATTTTTATCTAAATGTCCTATATAAGTAGTGCAAAATAATTATTGGTGTGTTTTTATACTTCACCCACCATATTGACCCCGTCGAGATCCGAAAGCCACGTGAGATAATATCTACTATTTTTCCCATACGAATTATCAAGCACCTCAACACTTCGATGCAGAAGTATGGCGAGTATCATAACATGTAGCCTTGTTGTGAATATCTCTCGATACTCAGTCACAAAACGTACCCCCCTCTTAATTAATCTTTGCTTATACGAATTTGCAACATATCTGTCAAGATTGGGAATTTTCACCCCTAATTTATATAATTCGACAGCAAATTTCAATGATACAGTTGTCGGATTTAGAGTCCCAAATGTAGGCCAATCTGCAACCGTGAGTGGGAAATGTGGTGTGATATCGACCCTCTGCGCAGCTAACTCCTTGTCGGTACGTTTCAAAAAAAGACTCTTTTCGCCACTCTCCACCGCATGCCGAAGCAGACTTTGTGATGGTATACAAAACGCCATGTCGGGAAGCATTAGTATGTTATTATCCGTGAAATTTGCGACTAATGTATCGTACGACACTCTATCTCGTGCGCAGATTGTTAATTGAGGGTGTTTCGAAAAAACTTCAGCATCACATATCATATTTTGTCGATCACTGTAGTGCACACTTTGTGGCAAGATGATGATACGATTCGAGGGGTAGGATTCAATGATTTTGCAGCGAAACTCTTGATGGTAATCCCACACATCACCAAAGTTACCACCTCCATGAAGCAAAATTATAGTCTCCTCACTGAGAGGTTTATAACTCCAATCTACACGTGAGCGACTCTCCATTAGATTATGTTTTAACCCACCCAAAAATGATAGTTCCCCCTCCCAGATGAGTAGATCTCCGATATTTGAGTGATAAGGCAGATCCCACAACACAAAATCACTATCTATTAACGCCCCCAAAGAGTTATCTATTAAAGCTCTAAGTTGATCTATCTTCTCTTTAAAAGTCATGATTTTGCAAATTTAGTTTTTAAATACCCAACAACCATATTTCGTTCACAGCGTGTCAACCCCACACCCCAAATTGCCAATACCGCAACACCGACGGCAATACCTCCCGCAAGCAACGTTCCTCCACAAGATAGCATATATATAGATATTGGAGCCGATAGCATCACCACCCCCAAACATGGAACTATCACGCCTCGTGCATATCCCATCAGCGAGAATTGCGCCACACGACTCAGATATATTCCCCGGGCAAAAAGAGCAACAACACCCAACACCACCTTCACAATAACCGCCGAGGTTGGAGCATACCCTAAGTGAAAACATAGATATGATATCGGTATATTCAGCAACACAATAACGGCTATCATAATTTGATAGTTACGGATTCGACCCACCGCTTGAACTGCAGTCCATAGAGGTGTGGCGACAGCCTCGATGAGTATGCATATCAAAAGTAGCTGCACAAATTGCTCTGTGTATGGAGGAACTTCCCCCAACCACAAATCTAGCACCGACGATGCGGCGGTGATAAGGGGCAGAGCGATGATATATATCAAAAAGAATGAGTATTTAGAGGTTTGGCATATCAATTTTTCAAAATAGTCACACTCCCCTGCGGCACATGATTTTATGAGTTGAGGGTTGAATGCTGTTTGAAAATTATTCATAAACACAACAACCGCCACCTGCACCTGATTGGCGATCCCCATTGCAGCATTGACGACCACACCATAAAATATATTTATGAGAATATTCAACCCCTGCGATGCCCCCACAACTCCTAAGCTACCAAAAAGACTCCATCCCGAAAACGAAAGCAACTTCATATATTGCGCTCGATCCCAGAAAAAATGGTAGCGAGTAGAGGTAAATTGCCGAATGCAATATACTCTATAACATGCAAATACCACGATTGAAAGAACAAAAATCCCTACGGAGTAGAGTATTAGTTTATCGCTACGCAGAATCAACAATAGATACACAAGTAGCAGGTTCAACAACGACTCCACGATGCTAATATATGCATAGAATGACATCTTTTCATGGGCAATTATTGTTGCATGGTATGGTACTCGTATGATATTTACACATGCCGTAAAAACCGAAAATTGGTATACCCACATCGCAGCACCGACTCTTTGGGGTGGGATATTTAGTTGCGTTGACACAAACCATAGCCCTACACTTTCGGCAAGTATAAACAGCAGCAACGACATAGATATATGCGTCGTCATGCTCATGCTAAACACTCTAGCCACAGACTCCGGAGTGCCTTGCCCCATCTCGAAATTCAAAAAACGCAACGTTGCTGAGCTCATCGCTGTTTGAACAAATGCAAACAGTACAACGACCCCTGCTATGATGTTGTAGACCCCGTAATCTATCTCGCCGAGTGTACTCAACACGACCCGTGAGGTGTAGAGAGTCACGAGGATTGTGACAATGGTACGCACATATAGCATCATCGTGTTTTTTGCGATGCGCTTGCTGGTGTGGCTATGTTGGTTACTTTCCAAATATCAACTTTTTATCAAATGTAAAGATAATAATTTTTTTTATGTTTCATCTATTTTTTGGTAGACAACTGCAAAACAATCACCGAAGTTGAGATAATCACAATGCCTATTACAGCACTCCATGTCGGACTCTCCTCGGGGAGCAGCAACCAACTAAGCACCACACCTACAACAGGAATTATGAACTTCAGAACATTTAACTCCGACACCTTTACTCCGGGACGCTGCAACAAACCATACCATATAGAGAAACCAGCAGCTGGAATAATCGCCAACCACAACAGCGCAAAATAGAACTCGACAGGTAGAGCCGAGTGTAACACCTCCGTGGGTTCGACAAACAACGACACCAAAAACAGCAATAACCCTCCTGTGAAATTCGCTACGAGTGTCAAAAGTATAGGTGCGATAGAGCTCTTGTGTTTGATAACCATGATATTGGTGTATGAACCTACACCATTACTCACTAGTAGCAGAGCCAGCCCTCTATAAAAATGGGGATTGGATGCTGTCAACGACTCCCCACCCATGCTAATTGACACAACTCCTGCAATACCTAACGCTATAGACACCATTTTGCGACTGGTGAGTTTATCGTCCGAAAGTGTAAGATGTGCCATAACCGCAGTAAATAGAGGTCCTGCACCAATAACAATAGCAGCCAATGCCGCAGGGACAAGGTTAAGACCCGCATAGAAAAATCCATACTGCATGAATGTTTGCAAAAAGCCAAAGAGCAGCATAAATCGCCACTCATGCAACTGAGTGCGCCAATCAACCTTCATTACAAAAATCAACGGCATGAGTAGCACACCTGCCAACATAAACCTGAATCCCGAAAGCATCATGGGTGGCATATACTCAAATGCAATCTTCGCCCCGGCAAACGCTGAACCCCAAAGTGTTGTTGCGCAGATTGCCAAAGCGTAGTAGCTCCAATCTTTGCTTATGTTTTTATCTTGAATCATGGCGACAAACTTACATAAAAAATGTTATTCTAAAAAATTTAAACTACCTTTGTTGCAAATCTGTGAAACGATGGAAAAGTGTAAATTCTTAGAATCATTCTCCTTCTGCCCCAAATGTGGAGGGGAGTTTATTGACAATAACTTCAAAAGCAAAAGGTGTGTGAAGTGTGGTTTTATATACTACTTCAACCCCTCATCTGCTGTGGTGGCTATAATCAAGAACTCCGCTGGCGAAATTTTAGTATCTACCAGAGCGCATGAACCAGCCAAGGGGAGTTTTGATCTACCCGGAGGTTTTGTCGACAGCTACGAAAGTGGCGAGCAGAGTGTAGCACGTGAGGTGAGGGAGGAGTGTAATTTGGAGGTTGTGTCGACACGATATCTATTCTCGATCCCTAATATATATAATTATAGTAATTTCGAGGTGCACACACTTGATATGTTCTTTGAGTGCGAGGTGGGTGAACTCAACACACTGCAAGCTGCCGACGATGTGGCGTCTTTGCATTTTGTCTCCCCCAAAGATATTGATCTTATGCGCTTTGGTCTGAAATCTGTACGTGAAGGATTGGAAAAATATCTATCTTTGTCAAAATAAAAAACAAACAAATGTGGTATAACGAGATTTTCGAAAATAACCAAGCATGGGTCGAGAGAAAACTAAAGAGTGATCCCGACTACTTCAAAAACCTATCAGCAAAACAATCGCCCGAATATCTATATATCGGGTGTAGTGATAGCCGTGTCTCGATAGAAAAACTTATGGGGTTGCAACCCGGAGAGCTATTTGTGCATCGAAATATTGGAAACATTGTGGTGAATACGGATAGCAACATCAACGCTGTGGTGCAGTATGCCGTGGAGCATCTTCATGTTAAACATATCATAATATGTGGACACTACAACTGTGGGGGTGTCAAAGCCGCAATGCACCCAACAGACATGGGGCAGCTAAATGGCTGGCTACAAGTGATTAGGGATGTATATCATGCCCACCGCCAAGAGCTTGACTCGATAGAGAATCTCGACCATAGATATGATCGACTCGTTGAGCTAAATGTGCGAGAGCAGTGTATAAATGTGATGAAGATAGACCACGTACAGCGATCATGGGTAAAGAACCAAATCCCACAGGTACATGGATGGATATTCGATATTAGAACAGGGCTACTCAAAGATCTACAACTTAATACACGAGAGCTCTTCGAAGAGGTTGAAGATATTTACAACATCGACTTCGACCATAAGTAAGCTAACTGTTAACCTGCGTTTTGAATAAGAAAATATTATCCAAAACGCAGAATCTGTTTAATAGCATCTACTTCAAGCCTCCACTCAACATAATCTTTTTAGCAATATCCGTATTATCGTAATATCCGCTAAAGAGATTGGCATTGACACCATGCGCAATTTTTAATATCACCACAAC
>JAWXSU010000010.1:0-19095 GCA_044434245.1 Rikenellaceae bacterium
GAAGTTACAAAAATAATTTTAACACACAATATTTTTTTATGAAAAACAGCTTTTTTTTTATAATAATCTGCAATTTCAGATAATACCACCGCAAAACATGTTAATTTATCATTAAAATTGACCATTTTCAATAGCATGCGCACACCCGCATAAAACACATATTTAAACAGAAATTGCATGCTAACTCCCCGCTGAGGGTTGACATGCAATCTCGATACTATATATTATAGGTGAACTACACTATTTCTCTATTCATCAATTTTGGCAACCAATGCCCCAGCCAGAGCCGACGCCCCCAATCTAAAGTACTCCGGAGTCAACCACTCTTCACCCAAAATTTCACGAACTATAGTGTAATACAACACCGCATCTTCTGCCGTACGAATTCCACCCGCTGCTTTGAATCCACACCTAACACCACACTGCTCATAGTACGCCTTTATAGCCATACATATCACAACTGCCGCCTCGGGAGTTGCCGCTGGAGATTGTTTCCCGGTAGATGTCTTCACGAAATCGGCACCCGCCAACATCACGAGTAGCGATGCCGCATAGATAAGATCTTCGCTTTCGAGTGCTCCCGACTCCAAGATAACCTTCAAAACCGTATCCTCACCAATCTCCTCTCTGAGTAGTGCAACCTCACCCATAGCCTCTTCATATCTCCCGGTGAGCATCTTTCCGACATTGAGCACAACATCTATCTCATCCGCTCCACTCTCGACCGCCATTGCGCACTCCAAAGCCTTAACCTCCATGAATGTTTGCGACGACGGGAATCCACCTGCTACTGATGTAATCTTTAATGGTGTACCATCTATCTCCATACCCACAGTCTCGACAAATGATGGGTAGACACACAACGACGCCACAGCTGGGATATCGCTACGTTGTGCAGAAAACTCCACGGCTGCACGAGCAAACTCTCTCACCGACTCTTCGCTATCTTCGCTCGACAGCGTGGTGAGATCAATGAGCGAATAACACAATTTATAACACTCCTTATTCGCATTTTGCGATACTTTGGTCATAACGCTCTCAATCACAGCTGCAACCTCTTCTGATGTAGGCGAAGGGGTAAACTCTTTTAAGATCTCCAAATTTTTCATAATTACTTAGCTCTTTTGCGACAAAGATAACATTTTTTTTGTTCTTTTTACATATTGATATAGATGTTAGAATTTTTTGTTACTTTTATGGCTGCAAATATATACTTTTACTTAGATGGCAAATATTTACGACATCGCATTAACCCTGACGCCCCATCTCGGTGCAAATGGAGTTGCGCACCTTCTAGATATCTTTTCGACTGCCGACAATATCTTCTCGGCATCACTTGACGAGTTGACACATTTTGCGCAACTGAAACCAGAGATCGCAAAATCAATCATCGAAAAACGAAGTACTGAACAAGCAAAGGCTGAGATGATATTCTGCCAACGCAACAACATCACCCCGATCGCCTCAACCGATGACGAATACCCGAAGTTGCTGCGGGAGATGAACGACTACCCTCATGTGTTGTACGCCAAGGGCAACATAAAGATATTGAACAACCTCGCAGTTTCGATAGTCGGCACACGCAAAATATCGCCCTATGGACAACGTGCCTGCGACTCGATCGTCAAGGAGCTTGCTAAGTGTGTACCAAATGGTGTTGTGGTGAGTGGTCTAGCTTTTGGCGTAGACTCCGAGGTACATCGTGCAGCTCTTCGCCACCACATACCCACCATCGCTGTGCTACCTTCGCCTCTAAACGCTATAACTCCAGCTCAACACACACGCCTCGCAAACGAAATTGTGGAGAGTGGAGGTGCACTAATCACCGAACTTCATTCGCAAATAAAGCACATGGGACGATTCTACATCTCACGCAACAGAATAATTGCGGGATATAGTGGCGCAACCATTCTGGTCGAATCCCCCGAGAGTGGAGGTGCGATGGTCACGGCTAAGATGGCGAGCGGATACAACCGTGTGGTGGGTGCTGTACCAGGTCGCATAACAGACGCTATGTCTGCGGGGTGCAACAAACTGCTTGCAAATAGAGTTGCAACACCTATACTCAGTGCAGCGGATATCATACGAGAGTTGATGTGGGATCTTCAAGACGATGTTAAGGCGAGTGCCAACACATCGCCCATAACACTCACCGAAAAGGAGGTGTGGCTACTACGCCACTTCAAAGATGACGAACCAATACACATGGACAAGATCATGGAGATGACATCTCTCTCGATTGGCGAATTTTCAGCACTAATGATGGGGCTAGAGTTTGCTTCGATGGTACGCCTACTCCCTGGCAACAAATACGAAAGACTTATCCCACTTAATAATGTGAATTCGAAAATTTGAGTTCACGTTAAATATAATAAAATAATGAACTACATAGATACACACGCACACCTCTACGACCCCACATTCGACGACGACCGCACGGAGATGATACGCCGCAGCATTGATGCTGGCGTCACAACAATCCTCCTCCCCGACGTAGATTCTCGAAGTAGAGCGGCAATGCTATCCATGGCTCAACAATTCGAAGGAGTCTGCTACCCTATGGTTGGCATCCACCCCACGTCAATCAATGAACTCACAGATTCGTGGAGCGAGGAGATTCAACTAATACGCCATGAACTCGCCACCAACAAATCTCGATATATCGCCATCGGTGAAATTGGCATGGATCTATATTGGAGCAAAGATTTCGAGGCTCAACAAAGCGAGGCTTTTGTGGCACAGCTAGAGATGTCGTTGGAGCATTCGCTACCCGTGGCAATTCACGTTCGTGATGCATGGGAGCCAACAATCAAAATATTAAAATCATACACAAAAAAAGGGCTACATGGAGTTATTCACGCCTTCTCGGGCACTATAGATGATTACCTCACGATCAAGGAGTGTGGCGATTTTTTGTTTGCCATCGGAGGTGTTGTAACATTCAAAAAGGCAACCCTTGCATCGACCGTAGCAGAGATGTCACTCGAAGATCTAATCCTCGAAACAGACGCTCCATATCTCACACCTACTCCACACCGAGGCAAACGCAACGAATCGGCATACATACCACTCATCGGTGAATTTATAGCATCCATAAAGGGAGTTACCCCTCAAGAGGTTGCCTCTATCACCACCACAAATGCTCAACGGATGTTTGGATTGTAAAACACCAAACCACAAAAAAAAGAGGTTGTCTCATATACACATCGTACAGAGACAACCTCTTTTTATTTTATTATATTACTATTCGCTAACCAACGCTGCGAATCCTGCTGCCAAAACAGCTGTTGGATAATCCGATGCATCCAAACCTGTGATCTCTGTCATATCTGGAGTTGCTACATACATCGCCTCTTCTGTAGAGCTCATCGTGCTGTAGTACACTGCACTTGTTCCCTCGTTACCGATGATTACAGATTTTCCAGCAAGAGTCGATTTAGGTTGATCGTCAGACGCCGCACAAGCACCAACCAAATCTGAGCTAAGTGCCAACATGCGGTCACGTGATGCACAAGTCGAAAGTGTACCATTGTATACGAAGTTGTAGCTAGCGTAAGTGATTGATGCAGTTGGATTGATAAGGAAACGACAACCTGCAAGTGCGTAGTATCTCGACAACTCTGGGTATGAGTAAGTATCCTTACATACGCTAAGACCCATTCCTCCCCATGGAGTATCTACGATAACAGGTGTTGTACCCCATGAGCACCAGTTACCCTCTACTGGGTGAATCTTTTGGTAGCTCACTGTCTCATTCTTGTTAGGGTCTGCTACGAATGCTGAGTTATATGGATAATCTAAATTGGTATCATTCTCCTCCGAAGTTCCATACACAATATACATATCATGCTCCTTAGCCAACTCCAAGAATTTGAGTGCATACTCACCATCTACCACATTCTCTGCATTGTCAATCATAGATATCCACTTGTAGTTACCAACAACACTTGTCGATGCATAGTCAGCCAAAACCAACTCTGGGAAGACAATAATATCGACACCTTGCGACGCTGCATCCTCGATGTAACCCTTCATCTCCTCGTAGTTAGCCGCCTTATCAGCCCACGCTGGAGTCATATTTACAACTGCAACAACTGGGTCTGAAGAGTCCGTAACTGTTGGAGCTGTAGACGAAGCAAGTGACGCATACCACTCTTTGTACAAATCAGGTTGGAACAAAGAAGATCTTGTCAAACGTGTAGATTTAATCTTTGATGTATTAACCTCAGAGATAATAAGTCCAGCAGAATCGTCGCCAATCTCTCCGGCAATGTATGTTAGATAAAGATATTTATCTGCAGTACCCGACACGATTGAAGGACCCATGATAAGTGAACTTCCGATAAAAGTCTCACCCTCATCACCACTATCTCCAGCGAGGTTAGAGTGAACAACGAATACTCCCGAGAAGTATGTGTTAAGCTCAACGTTGATACGATAGTAATCCTCTGTTGTCTCTGCGTAGTAATCTGTGCTACATTCGTCAGTACGTACAGCATCTAGGTTTGTGATTGTTGTTACATAATCATCCTCACCCACTGATGTTGGGTTCAAAATCAAGAAACAATCCGACACAGCAGAGTAGATACGACACATCTCTGGCATAGCGAAATACTCAATACCAAGTGTCAAACCCATGCTTCCCCACTGAGTATCAATCATCTTGAGCTCAGATCCAGCTGTACTCCATGACTTATCATCCCAAATCGATTGGTAGCTCACCACATCTCCTGCTGGAGTACAAACAAATAGCGAGTTGTATACCACACCCGAAAGAATCTCTGGCGCACCATAAGCGATATACATATTGTACTCATCTGCCAAATATGAAAGAGTTGTTGCACTATCGCCATCTGTGCTCTCTGCCATAGATGCCATCTCTGCACTATCGAAACTATGTCCCGTCAAAGCCAACTCAGGGAATACGATAATATCAACACCCGTAAGACCAGCGTAGGTAGCATACGAAACCATCTTCGCAAGATTCGCCTCCTTATCTCCATACTCTGCTGCAAAGTTTATTGTCGCAACCATAGGATAGGTATTATCAGACGCATCGGTATCACTAGGATCTTTCGCATATCCACCTGATCCTGGTTCTTCTCCTCCATCATCTGCAACATCGTCGCTACAAGCCACAACTCCTAGAGCGAAAATCAACATCCATACGCTCTTCAACATTCCCCATTTTAACCTCATAATTTTAATTTTTTTAATAATTAATTGTTTGTAAATATAGTTTATAACTTCGTTCTATTTTTCTTGTCTTTGTCATATTTTCACCAACCGCTCTCACAAATAGCCATTTAATGGCTATACGAGAAGGTTTTGCGACTTTCCATATCTTGCTATCGCTGGCAAAAGTATGGTTAAAAAAGTATTTTAAAACGTTTTGTTTTTAACTATTTTTATTCACGCATTTAAAAAACACAAAATCTACACATTTTTAGGTTAAATTATATCAATTTTGTTTTATACGCTACCTTGTGGCTGAAAATTATCACAGAGACAAATGATAATTATTTATTTTACTAAATTTTGCATATGGTCTAAATAACTTGCAACTGAAGTGCAATATGGACAAGAAAAAAACAAAGAGTCCGACTAACAATCAAAGGTTAGTCGGGCTTTTTATATTTCTAAGTAGTGCAAAATAATCATTGGTGTGTTTTTAAGAGTGCTATTGGTGATGAGATTTTTTGCTGTTGAATTGAAAATATAGTGGTTCTACATTGAGATTTAAAAGTTAAAAATATCGCTCCAAGAGTGCTGTTAAAAATATGACAATAATTATTTTACACTACTTATGAGATGAAAAAAGCAGAATATTATAAAAATAATATGGCGTCTTAACTTATTCTCTGGGTAAAGTTAGGAAATCCCAAAATGGTTGGCACTCCAAATCAGAGACCAACCCTTGATTTTTATCTTGTTATTTTTATCAGACAGTAATAATAAAAAAATCCTGAAAGTTACGCACCTTCAGGATTTTTCTTTTCGCTCACATTACAATCTAGTGCAATATGCCGAGTTCTAACTAATCTTCACGTTGGATAATAGCTTCGCTGTGGCAAATCTCTCCTGCTGAAGTTACACCCTCGACAATCACACGATACTTCGTTGAGCGGTCTGCTGTGTAGAATTTGAAATTCATCTCGCCATTTTCATCTGGGACAATATCTCCACTCCAGTATATCGTTGTACGGTAATCCTGTGGCAGGTTCGACTTCTTAGATGGAGTGTCATACATCGGATGGTAGAACTTCTCGACACGTTGATATCCTAGAGGTGCGTAATTCACAATATTTGGCAATCTAAGTGCAGGTATCGTAGCACCATCTATAAGGGTGATATTGAATATACAACCCGACACTCCGGTGAAAAGACCCGTCGAAGCTGTATCGTCAAAGAAGTCGATCTGCTCGATAAGATCCACAGTGAGGTAGCTAAGATTTAGGTAATCCTCCTCCATTCCATCGACAACGAACGATACACTCTGACCACGATATGTTACATCCTCACCATCCACAACAATACCTGAATATGTCGCTATAAGATTGTCCAGTGTCACACCTCCCATTCCTGCAAGCTCCTCACGCTCAGTAGACCTTGTTGCAAACTCCGAGTGCTCAACCTTGCTCACAGCCTCTGCCGTGACAACAACGCTTTCGAGTTCAATCATTGTGAGTCCACCCTCGTAGTAGAACTTCTCCATACTTTGGTTTATGAATTGGAATGGTACAATCTCTTTTTCACGAGGGAACTGCGCAGCCTTAGGTTCGGGAAGAACCTCTTCGGGGATTTTAAGAGTCAAAGCATTTCCACCATGACGACCCTGAGTTTGAAGTACATACACCGCACTATCGGGGAGGTCGACATCTGTCAAACTAAATTTATTTGATATGTCGAGGTCATAAACATCTACTATATGCAACTTCTGGCAAATAATCGAGAGTTTTGGTTTGCGTGCATTATTTCCGAAGAAACCCTTCACCTCACCATTGATCTGCACAACATCCTCATATTGGTACTCTCGGCGATGGTTTACTGTAGGGTCAAGGATCTTTTCGAGATCAAATCTACGCCATCCTTGAGTCATCATCAAGATATCTAGTTTAGTGTCGGTAAGTCGAGAGTTATCGACAAAGTAGAGACCTGGATCTTCGATATATCCCTTAATTTCAGAACTTAGCAACAGATACGAAAGAGCATTATTTGCTGTAGTATCTTGAGTTATTGCATTATCATCGGTCACCGAAACGGCAAACTCTCCCTTTGCAGGGTTACCATCGCTACCCTTAACCTTAAGGTTTACACTTGCGAGAGTTCTATTTTTATAGTTTGATTGATTTGGGATAATCTCGATAGATGGCATCGAAACAGGTTTCTTAAAGAATATACGCTCCGCAACAACATCACCCGATGTGTTAACAAACGAAATAGTACTCACTCCAGCATACACGGAACTTAGTGGAAGTTTACGAGCCGTTGTAAGATCTCCTGCATCGACAGTGATAATTCGTCCACGAGATTGAATCACGGCACTTATGCCATTTAGAAGCTCTGGATTAGCCGCCAATCCCTGATAGTATATGTTGGAACCCACCCTCGATAGTTTCAAACTCACCTCCGAAGATGTCGATAGAGGCAAGTTAAATTGCTTTGTGAGCCCTTCGGATGATGTCGCCTTGACATAATATTGATCCCCTTGCGGCACTGTGAGTTGCATGAATCCCATACCTTTATGTACCGATGCAAAATCTGCAATACGCTCATCTTTAGAGTTGTATACATATCCCTTTATCTCTACCGAGATTCCATCCTCGCCCAATGATTTGAAAGCAATAGTTTGAGGCACACCAGCTATGAGAGCACCTCCTTCGGGGAAAAATTGCAGATCGAACTCCATTTTTTTATCTGAATCCTCTTCCGCCTTTTTCTCTTCACGACGCTCCTTAGCTGTTTGGTCATCGCTCGACGTAGCACCACTTTGCGCAGTTCCCGCCATTGATGACTCGGGGATTGGACTCACAATCTCGATGGTTTTCTCGAAAAAGAAATCGGGGTCACTATTTGTCATCCATTTGGTATATGCACGAATTGAGTAATCTCCCGGCTCCATCTTGGGTTCGAGTTTTATGTATCCATTAAATCCAGATACTGTGTCACGCTTAACCTTCACACGATTTACAAGTTCACCCTCACGATCTGTTAACTCCACATATATAAAATTTGAAAGTTCGAATGGGCGGTGAGTGATAGCATTCACCAAAAATCCTTTAAACCAGATACTTTCACCCGAGCTGTAGTATGGTTTATCGGTTTGTAGGTACAATTTCTCGTCGATTCCATACTTGTAATACTCCATAAAACTATTCGCTACTTGGGTATTGAAGTCTGGGGCTTCTGTAGCCTCTTGAGCCACTGCGATATTCATCACAACGAGCAGCTGAAAAAGCAGAATGTAGAGGGTTCTCATATTATAATTTATTTTTTAAGTTTCAAAGTCTAATTTACAAAGGTATAAAAAAATTGTAATTCCACAACCAAAAACGTGTAAGTAACGCATTAAAGTGCAATTTACAATACACACACACCATAGATTAGAGATAAATTGAGGTTAAAGGTTAAATTTAAAAAATGTTTTATTACCTTTGTGGAACTCTATTTTTGTACTTTTAAAGAGAATAAAACGATGAATATCATACTCAACAACCAAAGCCATGAGGTGAATTCTTCGACAATTCAAGATCTGATCTTGGAGATGTCGCTAGAGACTAAAGGTGTGGCAATAGCACTTAACAACAAGGTGATACCCAAAGCGAATTGGGATGCAACACCCATTAACGAAGGGGATAAGATCGTGATTGTGTCGGCAGTATTTGGAGGTTAAACAGTTTCGAAAATATGAAAGTAGTAGTTATAACCCCACCAACAACCATTGACCACGAAGCTGATCTTATAACAACAGCGATTTATGCCGGTGCTCATAGAGTCCATATCCGCAAACCAGAGTGGAGTCGAGATCAACTCGCTGATCTTATAGAGCAGATACCCGTAGAAATAAGAGGTCAACTCACTCTGCACGATCACTTTGAGTTGTGTGGCGAACTCGGTGTTGGCGGAGTGCAATTAAATGGACGTGGCGAGCAGTTGCCACCAGCATTTGAAGGGTTGGTGAGTCGTTCATGCCACTCTTTTGAAGAGGTCGAAGAGTCATCGCAACTCGATTATGTCACGCTAAGCCCCATTTTTGATTCTATTTCGAAATGTGGATATGGTGCAAATTTTTCGAGCGAAGAGTTGCGTCAAGCTAAATTGGGTACAAATGTCTACGCCATGGGTGGAGTGACACCCCAGAATATACCATATTTATATACTCTGGGATTTGCAGGCGTAGCACTCCTTGGATATGTGTGGCAAGAGAGCACGATTCAAGGTGTTAGATCAAGAGTTCAAAAAGCGGTGAAGATAGCTCGCATGTGCAAAACTTTTTCGCTACAATATATAACACATCGCAACGACTCTACAACCGATATCGAGGGTGCTCGTGCAGCACTACGTGGGGGATGCCGATGGGTGCAACTTCGAATGAAGGGGTTCTCGGATGAAGATTTTTTAAGCAACGCCATGGAACTTCGAGAGACATGCCACAACGAGGGGGCGACATTTCTGCTCAACGACCGTGTTGAATTGGTGCAGAGGTGTGGTGCAGATGGAGTGCATATTGGCAAGGGAGATATGACCCCTACAGATGCTCGGGATATTTTGGGGGATGGTGCAATTATCGGAGGCACAGCAAACACCACGGATGATATAGATCGTCTTGTGGCTCAAGGGGTTGATTACATTGGGCTCGGTCCATTTAGATTCACCACAACCAAGGAAAAACTAAGTCCTACGCTAGGCATAGAGGGTTATGTCGAAGCGATAAAATATTGTAAAGAGAGAGGATATACGACACCTATAGTTGCTATTGGAGGGATCACACTCGACGATATATCGTCAATTATGGAGTGTGGAGTGAATGGTATTGCACTCTCTGGCACAATACTAAATGCAGAGGATAGCGTCGCTATGACAAGCGACATAATGAAAATATTAGAGAGATGAAAAATTTAATGATTGGTGGTGTCGAATTCTCCTCACGCCTATTTTTGGGAACAGGAAAGTTTCCATCAAATGATTTAATGAAACGCTCGATCATAGCGTCGGGCAGTGAAATGGTCACCATGGCGATCAAACGCATAGATACTCAAAATCAAGAGGATGATATGCTCAGCCACATCACAATAGATGGAATTCAACTCCTGCCCAACACCTCGGGAGCTCGCACAGCAGAGGAGGCGGTGTTTGCCGCACAACTCACACGTGAGGCTTTTGGTACAAATTTCCTAAAACTCGAAATTCACCCAGACCCTCGATACCTACTTCCCGACCCCATAGAGACGCTTAAGGCGACGGAGGAGTTGGCGAAGATGGGATTTGTAGTGCTGCCATACTGCCCTGCCGACCCGGTGCTGTGTAAAAGGTTAGAGGAGGCAGGTTCTGCAGCGGTGATGCCGCTCGGAGCACCTATCGGTACAAATCGAGGTCTGCGCACCAAAGATTTTTTGGAGATTATAATCGAGCAGTCGAATGTTCCGGTGGTTGTCGACGCAGGAATCGGAGCTCCTAGCCACGCTGCGGCAGCGATGGAGATGGGTGCAGATGCTGTGTTGGTCAACACGGCGATAGCGGTTGCAGGAGATCCTGTAGCGATGGCTACAGCATTCAAAATGGCAGTGGAGGCTGGTCGCATGGCATACGAGAGTGGTGTTGCGGTGGAGCAAATCACAGCACAAGCGACATCTCCACTCACAGCTTTCCTTAACGACTAAGAGTATGTTTAGCGAATATATCAAACAATTTTCGTGGGAGAAAACCCACGACGAGATAATGAGTCGCACGCAGGGAGATGTGAAACGAGTTCTCGCAAAAAGAGGTCGCCTTACGCCCGAAGATTTCATGACTCTTATATCTCCTGCCGCCACCCCTTTTTTGGAGCAGATGGCAGCTTTGAGCCAACGTTATACGCTTGAGAGATTCGGAAAGACAATCTCGCTTTTTATTCCGCTATATCTCACGAACTCGTGTATGAATGGATGTGTATATTGCGGATTCAACTCAGCGAACAAGATGAAACGTACGGTGCTCACAATGGAGGAGATCGAAAATGAATTTAAGGCGATCAAAGCTATTGCTCCATTTGACAACCTATTGATGGTCACAGGCGAGAATCCCAAAGTTGCGGGAGTGGATTATTTGGCAGCGGCATTGGATTCAGCAAAAAAATATTTTAGCAACCTTCAAATAGAGGTTATGCCACTCTCGACGGAGGATTACTCAACACTTGTAGATCATGGACTCAATGGAGTAATATGTTTTCAGGAGACATACAACAGCGAGAATTACCAGAAATATCACCCTCGTGGCATGAAGAGCAACTACGAATGGCGAGTGGATGGATTCGACCGCATGGGACAAGCGGGGGTTCATAAAATCGGGATGGGTGTACTCATCGGATTGGAGGATTGGAGAGTCGATGCAACAATGATGATGCGCCATTTGCGATACCTCCAAAAACATTACTGGAGAACCAAATATAGCGTCAACTATCCACGTATGCGCAAAGCTGAGAATGGAGGGTTTCAACCCAATGTAGTCATTAGCGATAGGGAATTTGTACAGTTGACCCTAGCGACACGAATCTTCGACCATGATGTTGATCTGTCACTCTCGACAAGAGAACTTCCTGTGATGAGAGATAACCTTGCGACGTTGGGAATCACCACAATGAGTGCTGAGAGCAAGACCGAACCGGGAGGATACTACAGCTACCCTCAAGCGTTGGAGCAGTTTCAAATTAGTGACGATCGTAAAGCGACAGAGATTGTGTCGATGCTCAAGAGTGTGGGACGAGAGGCGGTGTGGAAGGATTGGGATCGCTCGTTGGATTTAATTTAATTTATATAAAGTCATCACTATGACACCACAACAAAAAGAGAGATACACTCGACAAATATCACTCAACGAGGTGGGTGATAGGGGGCAACAGCTTCTCGCTCAATCCTCGGTGTTGGTCGTTGGCGTCGGAGGGTTAGGCTCTCCGATAGCTACACTGCTGGTAACATCGGGGGTTGGACGTGTTGGAATTGTTGATTTCGACACGGTGAGTCTCAGCAACCTACCACGTCAAACGCTATACACGACCGATGATATTGGGCTACCAAAGGTGGAGTGTGCAGCTCGTCGTCTGAGGTGTATGAATCCGGAGGTGGAGGTTGTGTGCTACAACCAAAAGTTCAGCGAGGAGTCTGCCGCAGAGATAGCCAAAGGTTATGATGTTGTAGTGGATGGGTGCGATAATATGGCAACTCGATACCTAATAGATCAGCTATCACAAAGAGTTGGCATACCTTATGTATATGGAGCAATAAGAGGTTTTGAGGGTCAAGTATCAGTGTTTAACTATATGGGGGCTGGAGGATACTCCCAACTATTTCCTATCGAGAATGTTACACCGGCGACACCTCCCCCACCTGTTATGTCAACAACACCAGCACTCATTGGAGCTATTCAAGCCAATGAGGTGATGAAAATTTTGATAGGATATGCAGATATATTGTCGGGTCGATTGTTGACTCTGGATAGTCGAAATTACACATTTAACATCTTTGAAATATAAAAAAGTGTGCGCAATGTAGTTTTTTTTGATAAAAAAATTACATATAATCCATTTTGTAACACTTCTTTAACATTAAATTGTTTACTTTGTACCAGAATTAATAATAATAACATGAGCCCAATTTTTACATTCGTTGTCATTACACTTGGCGTGCTTGCCATTTTTGACATCATTGTCGGCGTTGCAAATGATGCCGTAAACTTTTTGAACTCTGCTATAGGATCGAAGATCGCTCCTCTTAAGGTTATCTTGGGAGTTGCGGCAGTCGGAATCCTTGTGGGAACTTTGACCTCTTCGGGAATGATGGAGGTTGCTAGAAGTGGAGTGTTCTATCCAGCACAATTTACCTTTGCAGAGATCATGATGCTCTTCCTAGGAATGATCGTTGGAGATATTCTTTTGCTCGATATCTTTAACTCTCTGGGATTGCCGACATCTACAACCGTGTCGATGGTTTTCGGTCTGTTGGGTGCTGCAGTCGGTATTGCTCTACACCGCATCATATCGGACAGTGCGTATAACATCTCTGACTTGTCGCAATTTATCAACACAGGAAAAGCGATGGCGATAATCTCGGCAATCTTGCTTTCGGTGGTGTTGTCGTTCTTCTTTGGATTGCTATTTATGTATCTATCACGACTCATATTCTCGTTTAGATACCATGTAATATTCAGCAGATTGGGAGCTTTGTGGTGTGGTATCTCATTCACAGGAATCATCTATTTCGCACTTTTTAAAGGTTTGAAAAGTTCGGGCATGATCCCTCACGAGTGGACTGATTATATCACAGCGAACACAGCAACTGCACTATTTATGATATGGGCCGGCTGTTCATTCATACTATACTTGTTGCAGATGTTCGGGGTTAATATCCTCAAATGCACAATCCTCGCTGGAACATTCTCATTGGCATTGGCATTCGCCGGAAACGACCTCGTGAACTTTATTGGAGTACCTCTTGCTGGTTACGACTCATATAACCTCGCTATGGCTACGGGCGATATGAACATGACAATGGAGGCACTCATGGAGCCTGCTAGAGCAAACTTCTTGATGTTGGGTGGTGCAGGACTAATCATGGTACTTACCCTCCTCTTCTCCAAAAAGGCGATGAATGTAACTCAAACAGAGCTTTCGTTGGCAAACCAAAATGAGGGTAACGAGAAGTTCGAATCGTCGGCACTCTCTCGTTCATTGGTTCGTGGAGCGATGGCTGTGAATAACTTCTACACGATTATCACACCAAAAGTTATCCAAGAGGCAATATCTAAGCGTTTTGAGCAACTCCCAGCCGAAGAGCGTGGGGATGCTACATATGACCTTATTCGTGCAACGGTAAACCTTACAGCAGCATCAATACTAATCTCTATTGCAACATCATTCAAGTTGCCTCTTTCGACAACATACGTAGTGTTTATGGTCGCAATGGGATCTTCTCTCGCAGATAAAGCGTGGGGTCGTGAAAGTGCGGTGTATCGTATCACAGGAGTGATGACAGTTGTAATGGGTTGGTTCTTGACAGCAATCGTTGGATTCACAATGTCACTTATCACATCTACACTTCTAATATGGGGAGGATGGGTAGCAGCAATTTTAGTTGTGACATTCTGCCTTGTACTAGCAATCAGAAGCAACTTCCTCCACAAGAATAAGAAATCTTCGGAGGATAAGATTCAGATCAAACTCGACCTTCTAAATAAGGGTACCTCACAAGAGGTTCTATACTCATGTACTGAGGATATGTTGGCTACAACGACAAATGTTATCAAGATCTATAACCGTACACTTGTAGCGGTATTTAAGGAGAATCGTCGAGTACTACACGAACTTAATGTTGCGGCTCACGAATTGGCACAACATGCTCGTGATCGTAAATATAACCTAATCGAGATGCTTACATACCTCGAAAAGAACAACATCAACACCGGTCACTTCTATGTGCAGGTTGTGGATTATATCTCGGAGGTTACAAAGTCCCTCACTCACATCACAGCACCATCATATGCACATATCGACAATAATCACCAAGGTCTCTCTCAAGAGCAAATCAAAGATCTTATGGATATTAACGACGATGTAGAGAAGATATTCGACAAGATCAACGAGATGCTTACGAACAAAGATTTCTCAGATCTTGATGCTGTATTAGAGATGCGAGATGAACTTTTTGATCACATCGCAGATGCTGTAAAGAAACAACTACGCAGAATCAAGCAACACCCTGAGCAAGGATCTACACGTTCAAGCATTCTTTACCTAAATTTGCTTAACGAGACTAAGACTATGATCCTTCAAGCTAGAAACTTGATTAAATCTCAAATGTACTTCATAAACTCTGATAGTGTAGAGTCGTAATATTTAACGTGAATTCGAAAAATCCTCTCCAATTTGATAGACTCTTCAAATTGGAGAGGATTTTTCGTTTTGAGTAACATCTTGCGAAGTCTAATTAACTTTAACGTGAGTTCGATAATTCGTACTCACGTTAACTTTATAGATAATATTCGCACTTCAAACTCCTCTTTAGGGATTATAGTGCGCCCCTTAACCTTCGTTTTGTAGGTGTAGATTGTGTTGATCGACAGATCTAAGAATTGAGATATTCGCTCATTGTCGGTTATCCCCAATCTCATTAGTGCAAATATACGAACCTCAGGAGGTAGTGCATTTGTCGACGATATATCTATCTGATCCTTCGTGTCAAAAAGGGTGTTATAATCCTCAATGAAGTGTGGAAATAGTCGCAAAAAAGCCATATCAAAATCCGAGAAGAAATTCTCTCTCTCGTGTTTTAAATTAAAATCTTTGTAGAGGCTACGAAGATCATCGTAGAGTCTATTTTTCACCTTCACATCTATTTTTTTCAGCAGAGACTCCATCTGTTTTAGGTGGTCATTTTTTTTATATAGCGACTCTATCACGTAGTGCTCCTTTATGTTGTTTGACTCTCGAAGTTGGTTGTTTATAGCAGAGATGCTCTCCAACTGTTGCTCTATTATTCGCTTCGACTCCTGTAATCTACGAGCCGTTCGGTGCACAACAAAAACAGCCACAACAGCTCCGACAGAGAGAAGTGATATAACCCCCAATAATATATAGAGTATATTACGTTGGCGACTTATCGTTTGAATCCTCTGCTCGTTTATGATTGGCAGCAGGGTGTTGATCTCCAAATTACGGTGGCGAGCGTTGTAATATTTTGCATCATCAAAGGCTACATTTATCAACTCTTCGGAGAATTTTGTCTCACCCCGATCGTAGAGATGCTGAGCCAAGGTTTTTATACTTCGATTCTCATGTGCAGCGGCTCGTGTATCGTGCCACATAGATTTTGATAGATAGCCGAAACCTCGTTCGCTATCACCGATGTCGAAATATCCATTTGCCAACAAAAATGTGATGATAGAGTTGTGGTGGTCACTCGCCACAACATTGCCATAGAAAGCGTCGAGTGCATCTATCGCTTTTTGAACATTCCCAAGAGTTGACTCCTTGTATGCTGTGGCGTATGTATGGTAATAATCTACCTCCGAGGAGAGCTCTATTATTGAATCAGCATAACTTATAAGCCTATCTGAGTAGCGATTTAGATACTCACTCTCGGATGCGTAGTCTCGCTGATCGGAGTAGTATCTCACAACATTGTAAAAGAACTCACGTTTGATATCATCACTAACCCCAGCGGTCGATGCCGACTCGATTATATCTGCCGCCTCGGTGAATAATCCGCCCGAAGTGAAGGTAGAAAGTTTGCTTGCTAAGGCTCGAAGTATAAGGTTTGGATCTCCAATTTCGAGTGCAAGGTTTAAAGCTTCGTTTGAGTACTTATATGCGATATCATATTTATACGAGCGACTTAATGTGAATATTTGGTAACATATATCAAAACGCTCACGCTTATCGTTACGTCTAAGAAGTTTAGACTCCTCCTCTTCGATAAGTTTTAATTGCCGATCGAAGTAGTACTCTCTTTCACTGAGCGTCTGTTCCACATCGTCGAGTATGGAAGTATAATCATTTGCCCAACACATTTGCGAGCTGAGAATGACCAATAGAGCGAGTAAATATCTATACAAATTATCCATAATAGAGAGTGTTTACATACAAACTTACAAAAAATATCTCGAATAACATACTATATTAAAATTAAAAGTTTTTTAGTCGTGTAACCAATCTATATTTTCAAAACTACTTAAGAGCATAACATCTTAGTTATAAAGACATTAGAAATTTAGACTTCTCAATTCCATTCATATTAGTTGAAAAAGCTATTGTGTAAGAGTAGTTTTGCTATACCACAAAACAGTAAAACTACATATCATGAAAATTTCAAACTTCACACCAATTTTAGCACTTGCGCTATCTATATTTTCGACCTTACGCACAACGGCTCAGACCCTTCTCGAAACCGACATCAACAAGTTTAAAGTATCGGGTTACATGCGCTCCGGATTTGGATATAGCGAAGATGGATCTACACAAGCGCACTTTCAAATGCCAGGGGCACTAAATAAATATAGCCTTGGAAATCAAGCCGACACCTATGGGGAGTTAGAGTTCGACTACACACACTACCTCGATGGCGATAAAACAAGATCTATAGATGCTGTATGGATGGTCTCGATGTACGAAGATTACGGAACCGAAAATCAGATGTCGTTTAATTTCACCGAGCAGCTCTACCTTCGAGTTAATAATCTCCTGGGGTTCAATGAGTCAATATGGTTCGGAAACAGATTCTACGACCGCTCGGCTATACACATGCTAGATCGACAGTGGATGAACCCCGGACAGAAGGGGTGGGGCGGAGGTATCGAAAATTTCCTTAATAAAAGCAGCGAAGAGGATTTGAAGATTGCCGCATGGCAACTCAAAGATAGAGATGTCACATCCTACAAAAATGGATTAATCGGAGAGCTTACAACCTACACTGCAGATATTCGCTGGGTGCACAAACCCATAGCCGAAAACTCAAATATAAACCTTGCGCTCAACTATAGCCGCCGAGTTGCTAACGACGAGTTGGGTTACAAGGCATACAACGGCTACGGAGCTTTTGCGTGGGTCGACTACTCCAAGAGAAATATCACAAACACAACAGCTCTACTCTTTCGCCAAGGAGCAAATGTCTCGATCGACCATTGGAGTGGAATGTCGCAAAAGGAGAATCCCGGCAACGACAATTTAGTGTTAAACGATCTCAATGGCGCATACTCTTTTGAGTTGAACAATAACTTCCTTTACGACGATTTAGATAGATTCTCCATAAATGCGATATTTATGTTCGTAGCTCGTAACTATGGCACCGATCCATACCTTTACGAGAATGACGAGAAGGTGTATCTTCTCGATAGAGGCAACATGTTTTATTGGTTATCAGCTGGGACACGAGCTATGTACTACGTCTCCAAACACTTTAGACCCACTGTAGAGTACACCTACGAATATGGAGATAACACACAGCTAGGAGTCAAGGGTAGCTTGCACAAGATCACAATAACCCCAGAACTATCCCTCGCTAAGGGGTTCTACTCTCGACCCGTACTACGCCCCTTTGCAACATACGCATTTTGGAGTGATGACCTGAAAGGATACATTGGTGGCACACCCAATGGAGCACCATTTGCAGATAAAACTTCGGGATTCACATATGGTCTACAATTCGAAATTTGGTGGTAAACAACAAATATCAAAAAGTCACGTTATAGAAAAACCTTATAATTATTATTAAAACTATGAAAAGGATTATTAATTCAATGGCACTTGCAACCCTACTATTTGTAGGTGCTACAACAGCTTCAGCGGCACAACGAGAGATTACACTCTCATCACCCGATGGAAAAACTCAAGCTAAAATTAGCGTCGGGGATCAGATCCAATATAGCCTATCTCAAGATGGCGTAGAGGTTTTGTCTCCATCCGAGCTATCTATGACCCTAAGCGATGGCGAGGTGTGGGGCGTAGGTTCAAAACTCAAATCGGTGAGTCGATATAGCGAAGATCAAACCATCGAGACACCACGCTACAGATCCACCCACATTGATGATAAACACAATGGCGTGGTACTAAACTTCGCAAATTGGAAGTTGGAGTTCCGAGCTTTTGACGATGCTGTGGCGTATCGATTTGTCTCTACCAAGAGAGGTGAGTATCAGGTGATGGATGAGAGGGCGGATTTTAACTTCCCCAATAACGCTGTGGCAACTGTGCCATACGTCGCTATCGAGGGGACAATCGAGGAGCAGTTCTTCAATTCGTTCGAAAATACATACACCGTATCGAACCTTTCGGATCTAGATAAAAACCGATTGATGTTCCTTCCTCTAAGTGTCGAGGCGCAGGGCGACAAACGCATCACCATCACCGAG
>JAWXSU010000011.1:0-18960 GCA_044434245.1 Rikenellaceae bacterium
GATATGAGATTTTTTGCTATTGAATTGAAAATATAGTGGTTCTACATTGAGATTTAATAGTGAAAAATATTGCTACAAGAGTGCTATTAAAAATATGGCAATAATTGTTTTACACTACTATATTTTCAATTCAATAGCAAAAAATCTCATATCCAATAGCACTTTCAAAAATACACCAATAATTATTTTACACTACTTAATTAGTGTAAAAACTGAGCCAATTTTTGTTTTTTTTATACAAATTTTATATCTTTGAACTCTGCAAACTATTGTTGTTTGCAGAGTTTTTGCTTGTTGTGCTGTTATTAGTGCAACAACATTTAAATGAAATGATTATGTCAGAATTTGAAAAATATGCTAAGGGGCATTGCGGTATCAGCTCTTTGAAACTTCACGACTTTCACTCGATTCAGTCGGGGTATGTGTCGCCAACGATTATAGAGGAGAGACATCTTAATGTCGCAACGATGGATGTCTTTTCGCGCCTTATGATGGATCGCATTATCTTTTTGGGAGCTCCAATTTATGATGATGCAGCAAATATTATCCAAGCGCAGTTGCTCTTTTTGGAGATGGTGGATGCCGAGAAAGATGTGCAGATATATATCAACTCACCGGGCGGCTCAGTCTCTGCTGGTTTGGGAATCTACGATACGATGCAACTTGTCGCTCCAGATGTCGCAACTATTTGTACTGGGTTGGCAGCATCAATGGGTGCGGTATTGCTCACTGCGGGTGCTGCGGGAAAACGTCAAGCGTTGCCTCACTCACGTGTTATGATCCACCAACCTTTAGGAGGAGTACAGGGTCAAGCGTCCGATATCGAGATTACAGCAAAGGAGATACTCAAAACTCGTAAGGAGTTGTATGAGATAATGTCGGAGCACTCGGGAGTTCCGGTGAAAAAGTTCGAAAAGGATGCAGATCGAGATTATTGGATGTCGGCAAAAGAGGCGGTGGAGTATGGTTTAATAGATGAGGTTATATCGAAGCGTAAGTAGTAATAATGGCGAATAATAAAAATAATAGAGGTGGGGGTGGCGATCATTGCTCATTTTGTGGAACACCACGCTCTGAGGTAAGATTGCTTTTTCAAGGCGAAGGAGGTGCTAACATTTGCGATAAATGTGTTGAGAATGGTTACGGAATCATCCAAGGAAATATAGCAGAGTCAAAGGCACAAGGTGGCGAGGCGATAGATCACAAAGAGATGTTGAAACCAGCACAAATCAAAGAGATGTTGGATCAATATGTGATAGGTCAAGATCCAGCAAAACGTTATCTGTCTGTTGCGGTGTATAACCACTACAAACGTTTGAGTTGTGCAACATCGTCGCAGGATGAGGTAGAGATTGATAAGTCAAATATAGTCTTAGTAGGTCCTACGGGAACAGGTAAGACTTTGATGGCAAGGACTATTGCGAAGTTGTTGAAGGTGCCATTTACGATTGTCGATGCAACAGTTTTGACAGAGGCTGGTTATGTTGGTGAGGATGTCGAGGGGATATTATCACGACTTCTTCAAGTGGCAGATTACAATGTAGAGCAGGCGGAGAAGGGTATTGTCTTTATTGATGAGATCGACAAAATAGCACGAAAGGGAGACAACCCAAGTATCACACGAGATGTGTCGGGAGAGGGTGTACAACAAGCGTTGCTAAAGATTTTGGAGGGTACGATAGTTAATGTACCACCTCAAGGAGGACGCAAACACCCCGATCAGAAGTTTATTCAGGTCAATACCAAAAATATCTTGTTTATCTGTGGTGGCGCATTTGACGGAGTGGAGAGAAAGATCGCACAACGTCTGAATACTCGTGCTATGGGTTATGGAAAAGCGGTTGGAGATAAGATTGATAGAGGAAATATGATGCAATATATCACTCCTCAAGATCTCAAATCTTTTGGCTTGATTCCAGAGCTAATAGGTCGTTTGCCGGTGTTGACATATATGCAACCTTTGGATCGTGATGCACTTCGACAAATCCTCACGGAGCCGAAGAATGCGATTACACGTCAATATATTCGTCTCTTTGAGATGGATGGTGTGGCGTTGACATTTGAGGATGATGTGTTGGATTATATTGTCGACAAAGCGATGGAGTTTAAGTTGGGGGCACGTGGACTGAGAACTATTTGCGAGGCGATAATGATCGATGTTATGTTTGATATGCCGACACAACCGCAACCGCAATTTACGATCACCAAAGAGTATGCTCAAGAGAAGATTGAGGCGGGAGCACTATCAAAACTTCAAGATGTAAGTTAAAGAGAACAAAATAACCATAAAATTTAAATTGCTATGTTTGAAAATTCTAAACTAAATCGTGCGGCAGACAATATCCGTATATTGGCAGCCTCAATGGTCGAGAAGTCAAAATCTGGTCACCCAGGAGGTGCCATGGGAGGTGCTGACTTTATCAACTTGCTCTACACAGAGTTCCTTCGTTATGACCCTACGAAGATGGATTATCCATACCGTGATCGTATGTTCCTTGATCCGGGTCACATGTCACCGATGTTGTATTCGGTTTTGGCGTTGGCAGGAAACTACTCGATGGAGGATTTGGCGGCACTTCGTCAATGGGAGAGTATCACTCCTGGTCACCCAGAGGTTGATGTTATGAGAGGTGTGGAGAACACTTCAGGTCCTCTAGGTCAAGGTCATGCAATGGCTCTAGGTGCTGCTATCGCAGAGAGATTTATGGTTGCAAGATTTGGTGAGTGGATGGCTCATAAAACTTATGCTTATATTTCGGATGGTGCAGTTCAAGAGGAGATCTCACAAGGCGTAGGTCGTATTGCGGGACACTTGGGTCTAAGCAACTTTATCATGTACTATGATTCTAATAACATTCAGTTGTCTACTAAGGTGGAAGAGGTTGATACAGAGGATGTTGAGATGAAGTACAAAGCGTGGGGTTGGAATGTTATCACGTGTGATGGTCACTGTGTAGAGGCTCTTCGTGCAGCACTTACAGAGGCTAATGCTCAGAGTGAGAAACCAACTCTTATCATCGGAAAGACAATCATGGGTAAGGGAGCTCGCAAGGCTGACGATAGCTCATTTGAGGATATGGTGTCGACTCACGGACAGCCACTTTCGGCTGCAGGAGCAGATATCAAAGCTACAATCGCAAATTTGGGTGGTGATCCAGAGAATCCATTTGCACCATTCGCTGAGAGCGAGGAGATCTATGCAGCACGTAAAGTAGAGTTGGCAGTATGGATGGAGGAGCAAAAGAAGATCGAGGCGGAGTGGCGTGCAGAGAATGGTGCGTTGGCTCAAAAGTTGGATAACTTCTTGTGCAATGAACTTCCTGAGATTGACTACAATGCAATAGATATGAAGGAGGGTCAAGCAACTCGTGCTGCATCGGCTACGGTACTTAGTGTATATGGCGAGAAGGTTGAGAATATGATTGTGGCTTCGGCAGACCTTTCGAATTCGGATAAGACAGATGGTTTCTTGAAAAAGACTCATGCATTCACAAAGGGTGACTTCACAGGAAAATTCTTCCAAGCGGGAGTTTGTGAGCTTACGATGGCTTGTGTTATGAATGGAATGGCGTTGCACGGTGGTGTTATTCCAGTATGTGGAACATTCTTTGTGTTCTCGGATTATATGAAACCAGCGGTACGTTTGGCTGCGCTTATGCATCTACATGTTGTTTATGTTTGGACTCACGACTCATTCCGTGTTGGTGAGGATGGACCTACGCACCAACCAATCGAGCAGGAGGCACAAATCCGCCTTATGGAGCACCTACGTAACCACTCTGGCGAGCGTAGTATGGTGGTTCTTCGTCCGGGAGATGGAGAGGAGACGATCACATCGTGGAAACTTGCTTTGGAGGAGAGTCGCCCTGTAGCGTTGATTCTTTCACGCCAAAACATCAAGAACCTACCAACATTGGGTGGCAGCCGTCGTACGGAGGCAGCTCAGGTTACTAAGGGTGGTTATATTGTTATGGACTCACCAAAGGCTCAAGCGGTGCTTATAGCATCGGGATCTGAGGTTGCGACACTTGTTGAGGGAGCAGAGATGCTTGCAGCGGAGGGTATCGCAGTTAGAGTTGTAAGTGTTCCAAGTGAGGGTCTGTTTAGAGATCAGCCGAAATCATATCAACAAAGTGTGTTGGGTGTAGATCTTCCACGTTATGGAATGACATCGGGATTGCCAGTGACGCTTTTGGGTCTTGTTGGTGATAGTGGTGTGGTTCATGGTCTAGATCACTTCGGTTACTCTGCACCTTATACGGTTCTCGATGAGAAGTTTGGCTACAATGGTCAAACAGTATTGGAGGAGGTAAAGGCTATGTTGGCTGAGTAAGGAATATGTAATATAGAGATCTCTCAAACTTCGGTTTGGGAGATTTTTTTTAATATGTAGCGTATGAAAAATAGGATTAAAATAGTTGTGTTGGATCTGGATGGCACATTGACTAATAGCCGCAAGGAGTTATCAGCACGAAACCGTCAAGCTCTTATCGAACTTCAAAGAAGAGGAGTAAAGGTGGTGTTGGCATCGGGGCGTCCGACCTATGGTATTGTACCGTTGGCTGAGGAGTTGGAGTTGAAGAGATATGGTGGGTATATTTTGGCATATAACGGAGGGGTCATAATTGAGTGTTCGACGGAGGTGTCTATATATAGTAATGTGTTACCTGAGGAGTTGATTTCGCCACTCGCAGAGGGCGCAAGGAGACATGGGGTGGTTATATTGTCGTATGATGGTGAGTATATCGTGACCGAGGAGAGTCAAGATAAATATGTTGGTGTCGAGGCTCATCTCAATAAAATGAAGGTGAAGGAGGTCTCTAATTTCGAGAGTTATTTCACCACACCTTTACCGAAATGTTTGGCGGTGGGAGATCCCGAAAAGGTTGTCGCATTGGAGAGTGAGTTGAAGGGGGAGTTTGCAGAGATGATGAATATATATCGCTCCGAGCCATTCTTTTTGGAGTTGGTGCCTTTGGGCATTGATAAGGCACATTCGCTTAGTATTTTGCTTGACAAGATTGGTGATACAAAAGATAGCATGATCGCATTTGGGGATGGGTTTAATGACCTTTCGATGATCGAGTATGCGGGAGTTGGAGTGGCGATGTCTAATGCGCAAGATGCGGTAAAGAGCAAGGCGGATATTGTGGCGTTGAGTAATGATGAGGATGGAGTGGCTGATTTCATCGAAAGAGAATTGTTGTAGAGGCGATTTAAAATGAATTTTTTATTGGAAAGCTAGCTTATTATTGCTAATTTTGCATTTAAAATGAATAAAACCAAATAAACTATGAAGAAACTATTATTAACCACTTTGAGCTTACTACTCTTTATGGGGGGTATCTCTGCGCAGAGTCTTTCGCAGGATCTCATCAAGAGTAAGTCTGATCTTTTGAAGAGTAGGGTACAGTTCCGCTCTTCGTTAAAGAAACATGGTGAAGCAGTTGATAAACTTATAGCTGATGTTACAGGATGGAGTACCGTATCTCTACAATCTTGGGGAACTGAGAATGGAAGTGGTTACGACCAATCAGCATGGGGTGAGGCGTACTTTATCAAAAGTGATGGTACGAAGGTGAAACTTGCTGATATGCAATATCGTTATGCAAATACTCGTTATGGAGTACCAAAACGCAATACAGGATTTGATGGCGGATCAATCATTATGAATGGTAAGAACTATGAGCATGGAGTTGCGATGCATGCTGAGGCGGAAATTGTGATAGATCTTAATGGTGAATATGTAGGTTTCGAGGCGGAGGTTGGAATCGAGGACTCCTCGAAGGATCCAGCATCGGTGATATTCATAGTTCAAAATATGAGTGCTCGCTCCAAAGTTGAAGATTTGACGGATAGTTATCCCGAAGAGATGTCGGCGGTTATAAGTTTCGGAAAAGTCGATCCCGATAAATGGATGGCTAGCACGAATGGTGAGTATGAAAAAGAGATGGCTCAATCTGCGGTGAAGATGATTCCGGATAAGGCTTACTACACGTCGAAGATTGATGCGGTGTCGGGTAGTGAGGCGGAGATGATCGAGGCGTATGTTGCAATTATAGCGGAGATACAGAGAGTTAGCGATCTAAATAATAGATTAAAATATCTAAATATAGCAAACGTAAGGCGAGCTTTTGAAGATATGAAATCTGTGGAAGGGTACAATAGTGCCAAGTATGAGGCAAAGATGCAGGAGTTGGAGAGGTATTCAGATTTGAAGCCGAACCTTTTTAGAGGTGACCAGAAGGCTATTGCTGATGCTAATGCTATGTTGTCGCTATCGAGAGAGATATTGCTATCGAACTCGGCTCTTGATAATGATAGAGTAATTGTTAGCCGCTATACATTAGGTTCACAGGCTCGTAGCGGTATGGCTCCACTTATGGGTACGCAGCCAAACAACTGGTCAAATCAGATGTCGGCAGTGCGTTTGGGTTTTGATGCCGAGATATCTGAGATGACAAATTTGAGATCTGAGAATCCCGAGTTTAAGCGTGTGTATAAGCCAGTTATGGATGCTCCGGTGACAGATTTAATGTTGCATTGGGATGCAGATAAACTACTCTTCACGTCGTTGAATGATCGTGGACTTTGGGATGTTTTCGAGATCGGAGTTGATGGCGAAGGGTTACGTGAGGTAATCAATAATGATGAGCCAGATTTGGAGTTTACGGATGGTACATTTCTTCCCAATGGAAAGTATATTGCCACTTCGAATATCGGATATAATGCAGTTCCTTGTGTGCATGGAACAGACCCGGTGGGTAATATGGTGTTGTTTGATCCTTCGGATAACTCTTTGCGTCGTTTGACTTTCGATCAAGATGCAAACTGGAATCCAGTGGTGGCAAATAATGGAAAAGTGATGTATGTAAGATGGGAATATACAGATCTTACACACTACTTCTCTCGTATCACAATGCATATGAACCCAGATGGTACGGAGCAGAAGTCGTTGTATGGTAGTGGTGCGTTCTTCCCAACATCGACATTTGATATCCAACCTCTACCGGGCGATGGATCTGTATTTATAGGTATTGCTTCGGGACACCACGGAGTTGCACGTTCGGGACGATTGATGATATTTGATCCAGCTAAAAGTCGTGATAGATTTGAGGGTATTGTGCAGGAGATTCCATTTTCGACACGCCCTGTAAAAGCAATTATCAAGGATCCAATGGTTAATGGTGTGTGGCCTCAATTTATTAAACCTCGTCCTGTGACGGATAAATATTTCTTGGTTACAGCAAAACTGACACAACAATCGTTGTGGGGATTATATTTGGTGGATATATATGATAATATGACACTTATTGCAGAGTGTGAGGGGGAAGGATTTATCAATGGTATATATGTGCAGGAGCGTCCAACACCTCCAGCAATTCCTGATAGAGTAGATTTAGATTCAAAGGAATCAACTGTCTATATTCAAGATATTTACGAAGGTGAAGGTTTGCCGGGTGTGCCACGAGGTACAGTGAAAAAACTGCGTATCTTCGCATACGAATATGTCTATATCCGTTCTCCGTCGAACCATGTTGCGCAAGGTATACAATCGGGTTGGGATATTAAGAGATTGCTCGGAGAGGTAGATGTCAATGAGGATGGTTCTGCGATCTTTACCGTACCAGCCAATACACCTATTTCGTTACAACCTTTGGATGGTGAGGGTCAAGCTATGCAGTGGATGAGAAGTTGGCTTACGGGTATGCCCGGTGAGGTTGTTTCGTGTGTGGGTTGTCATGAAGACCAAAATACTATTGCCATCCCTAAAAGCAATATGGCATCGAAGCAGAGTGCACAACCAATAGTTTCGTGGGAGGGAGGATATCGCCCATTTACCTATAAGTTAGAGGTGCAACCGATCCTTGATAGAGCATGTGTGGGTTGTCATAATCAAGATTCTAAGCTCGATTTTAGAGGAGGAATATATGACTCGGGAATCGCACCAGGTTCGAAATCATTCATCAACTCCGATAATCCATTCTCTGTAAGTTACTTAAATCTTCACCCTTATGTGAGTCGTCAAGGTCCAGAGGCTGATATCGTAGTGATGAAACCATATGAGTATCATGCATCGACGAGCGAACTTATCAGAATGCTTAAAAATGGTCACAAGGGGGTGACTCTAACAGATGAGGAGTGGCGAAAACTATATGCGTGGATAGATCTTAATGCTCCATACCATAGCAATGCGGTGCATAATGAGCTAAATGGATATAATCAGTTGGAGCGTCGTCAAGAGTTGGCGTGCAAGTACAATAACTTGGATGTCAACTGGCAACAAGAGATAGATGATTATGCTAAGTTATTAGCATCAAAGGGTGAGATTGAGGCGGTTGTGCCTGAGTATAAGGCTCCTAAATATAAGAGCTCAAAATCGAAAGGATGGCCATTTGACGAGCAAGCAGCTAAACAGAGTCAAGAGTGTCTGGGCGAAAATGTAAAAGAGATTGATTTGGGTGGGGGTATTAAGATGGTATTCCGCAAAATTCCAGCAGGTCAATTTGTTATGGGTAGCAATACTGCAGGTGCGGAGAGTGCTCCTGAGTGTAAAGTTAATATCAGTAAACCATTCTGGATAGGGGAGATCGAGGTTACAAACGAGCAGTATAAAGCTATCGTTCCTCAACACGATAGTCGTTATATGGCCGAATTGTGGAAGGATCACGTGACGCCCGGAGCACCAGCTAACAGACCGCAACAACCAGTAATTCGCATTAGCTATAACGATATCATGGAGTATTGTAAGGAGCTATCAGCGAAAACAGGATTGAATATAACATTGCCAACAGAGGCGCAGTGGGAGTGGGCAGCAAGAGCAGGTGCTGCGACTGATTTTTGGTTTGGAGATATGAGCTCAGACTACGGAAAGTATGAGAATATGGCTGATGTTACATTAGAGAAGATGGCATTTAGAGGAAACCGAAGGAGCGAATATTTTAGATATTATAACTATTTACCAAAGAATGAGGATGTTTATGATGGTCAAATGTTCCAATGTGATGTGAAGAGTTATGAGGCAAATGCGTGGGGTTTGTATGATATGTTGGGTAATGTAAGGGAGCTCACTCGTTCCGATTACAAGCCTTACCCATACAAAGAGAGTGTGGATTCGGAATCTGAGTCGAAGGTAGTACGTGGAGGTTCATGGGTTGATAGATCTAAATTCTCGGCATCATATTCTCGTAAGAGCGTAGCCCCATGGCAACCATCAAACAATGTTGGTTTCCGTTTGGTTATCGAGGAGTAATTTAATTTTTTGAGATAAGAGGACACTAAGATATAAACACACTTAAAAATTACAGTTATGAAATTAAACATTTTGAAGATCGCACTAGTTACCGCAGTCGGTATCTTTGTTGCAACAGATGGTGCTTATGCAAAGCAGAGCAGCAATAGTAAGAGTAGTCATAAGACAACTACAACGACAGTAAAGAAGACTACAACGAGTAGCAAGAAGGTGGTGACTACACCAACAAAAGTGACCCCTACGAAGGTTGTTTACACGAAGCCAACACCATCGGTAAAGGTTGTTAGAACAGTGCCAAAGACGACAGTGGTTCTCAAGAGTAAGGGGCTTGATTTCCACTATAGCAATGGTATATTCTACCGCTTGGATGGAGGAAAATATATTTCGGTACGTGCACCACGAGGTATTAAAATTTCAGCATTGCCTGTGGGGTATACATTGTTAAGGCTTTTGGATAGAACGTACTACTACTACCAGGGAACCTATTACATCCAGTCGAATAAGGAGTATGAGGTAGTGGATGCACCACAAGATATTATCGTTCCAACACTTCCCGAAGAGGCGGAGCAAATTACCATCGATGGCAAAAACTACTACATATACAATGGTTATATCTATAGCATCGTGATTACACCTGATGGTAAGGCATTTAAGGTGACGGGCGAGTTGGATATGTAGGGCTCTTAGTAATGAGAATTAAGAAATCTGTTTGTGGAGAACGTTTGTGCTTTGCAGACAGATTTTTTATTTGCGATAAAAAACGGATGTAGATTTAACTTTTTCCATTTTTTTGACTCTTTACATATATCAACTCGAATTAATAACAATATTTAAATATGAAAAGAAACTTTTTACTCTCACTGTTATCACTATTGCTATTTATGCCAACTATGGCACAGTCGGTAGGTGATGTGAATTTCAAAATTTACGATGCTAAGGAGACTACACCAATTATCGGTGCTACAGTATCTATCACAAATAGCAAAAAGCAATCAATATACAAAACAACCAATGCACAGGGCGATTGTAGCTTTTCATCTCTAGCTTATGATAGCTACGAAATCATGGCAACTTTTGTTGGGTATGACACCCTTCGCCGTAATGTTGTTGTTAATGAGAGTGCGATGAATCTCGGGATATATGAGATGTCTCCAACATCCGTGAAACTCGACAGAGTACAAATCAATGCCAATGCAATTCGTACCACACAAAGTGGCGATACGGTGATATATAATGCAGATGCTTACAAGGTATCTTCGGACGCTGCGGCTGAGGGGTTGTTGGCTAAGATGCCGGGTATCACGGTTGATGATGATGGTGAGGTTGAGGCTCAAGGAGAGGCGGTTCAAAAGGTCTATTTGGATGGAAAGGAGTTTTTTGGTGAAGATGTCGCATTGGCGGTGAAGAATATTCCTGCGGATATCATCGCAAAGGTTGAGGTTTTCAATAAGCTCAGTGATAATGCCGAGTTTACTGGGTTTGACGATGGCGATAGCTATAAGGCGTTGAACTTCGTGACAAAAACGGGTATGAATAGTGGTCACTTCGGTAAATTCACAGCTGGTTACGCTTATGAGGATTTGTATCAGGTTAGCGCAAACTACAACTATTTTAGAGGAAATCATCGTATCACTGTGATTGGAGGTTATAATAATATGAATATTAAGAACTTCGGTACGATGGATTTGGTCGGTAGCGGACGTCGTGGTGGCGGCGGCGGTGACGGCGGCGGTGGTCGCTCGGCAAGTGGAGGTGGAACTTTCACATCGGGATCGTCGGGTAATGGATTGGCGACAATAGGAAGTATCGGTTTTAACTATGGCGGCTCTTTTGCTGAGGAGAAACTTAAGATTGAGGGTAGCTATTTCTATAATATGTCGGATAGTGAGAATATCAAAGAGACAGATGCTCAATATATTACAGAGGAGGGAGAGCCTTTGAGCTATTACGATACATATTCAAATTCTGGGTCGGACAACTATAACCATCGTGTGAACTTAAAGTTAGAGTATAAGCCAAACACACGTCACTCGTTGATGATGCGCCCCGAGTTTTCGTTCCAAGATACAGGGTCTGGTTCGTTGTCGAATACCGTGTATAGAGAGTCGTATAATGAAGGGATAACACTCGATACGGTATCTACTAAGTACTCATCATCGGACACCGAAAAGTTGGCATATAATGTCTCTAATACGTTGGTGTATCGTGCATTGATTGGAGATACGGGACGAAATATCATGTTTATGGGAAATGGTCGTTACTCGATCAATAATAGTGATGCATATAAGGAGACGTTGAATACTGCAACTGAGGATACTAACTACCATATTTTGGATGAGACGATGAGTTATTCGGCTAACTCTAGCATTATGTATAGTGAGCCGATAATGGATAAATCGGCAATGTTGACATTGAAGTATAGTATCAACCACCAATATTCAGATGCTGATTATTGGGTCTATGACTATGACTACATCTCGGAGTTGTTCGATACCGACTATAATGAAGAGAGTTCAAATGTATACAATAGTAACAACACAACACAAAGCATAACCACAGGTTTCATGTACTCTAAGAAGAACTCCTTGACTTTGAATGCTAATGTGTCGGTTCAGCGAACAAATCTTATAAATGAGCAGGAGATTCCCGTGGCAACTCCAGATGGAGACTATACATTCGATCACTTTATGTATTCGTTTGTGATGCGCAAGACTTTCAATCCAACGAACTCGTTGCGTGTGAATATCAATTCTCGTACATCAAACCCATCTATTACAGATTTGCAAGAGGTGTTAGTTGATACAGATCCAACAGATATCGCATATGGAAATAGCCACCTTGCACCATCATATGCAAACTCATTCTCGGCGACCTATAACCGCTCGAATATCATGATGGGGCGTACGTTTATGGCGATGATTAGTGGAAGTTTGACAAATAACTATATTGGTGAGGAGACGGTGATGAATCTAGATGCAAGCTCTAGTTTGAATGTTACACTTCCAGATGGGGAGCCATATACATTGGAGGGAATATCTCAATATGCTCGCCCCGTGAACTTGAATGGAATGTGGAGCGTAAGTTCAAACTTTAGCTACGGAATGCCACTTAATCTATTCTCTAGTAACTTCAACATTACGGGAGGTATCTCATATAGTGAGTCTCCAAGTCTTATCAGCACCGATGGAGTTAATTGGTATGACAATACAAAGCTAGGTATGACATATAAAGTGGGTGCAACTCTGGGAAGTAATATTAGCGAGAATGTCGATTTTACACTTTCATATAATGGATCTCTTAGCAATACTGATTATCGCAATAGTGGAGTAGCGGGGGCTTCGACTCGCAATTCATACTATACAAATCGTGCGAAGGCTCAATTCAAGTTTGTATTCTTGGGCGGATTTACATTCTTTGGCGATGCAACATATACGCAATATGCAGGTATTACGGATGACTTCAATGAGCAGTATGTTTTGTGCAACATGTCACTCGGTCATAAGGTGTGCAAAAATAATCGTGGTGAGATATCGCTTAATGTAAATGATCTTTTCAACGAAAGCGAGAGTTTCTCTAGAACATACACAAGTACTTATGTTGCGAATGTTAAGAGCAACACTATTGGTCGCTATTTCGGAATTAAGTTTACGTATGATCTTCGTAAATTCAAGGGTAGCTCAAGCGAATCTGATTTCCAAAATACAGCTCGTTCAGGTCGCCCAGAGGGCGGAATGGGTATGGGCGGACCAGGCGGAAGAATGTAGGTCGCTGATATGCTCCACAAAAAGATAAATTGAGAGGTCTTAGCTACCTATTGAATTATATCTGATTGTAATTTTGGAATAATCTACAGCTCAAAAAAGATGATAGTCAATGTTATTGGATTCGAATAAATTCGACCATAATATTGACTATCATCTTTTTTTTGTTGTTTGCTACTTTTGTTTAGGTGAAGCCTAAGCATAAAAAAACCTTGGTGAAACTTCACCAAGGCATTTTTATTCAGAGTAAGAAACTTACTTAACCTTCTTGTAACCGTAAACTGCACGATCTCCAAGCTCCTCCTCGATACGAAGAAGTTGGTTGTACTTAGCCATACGGTCAGAACGGCTGAGTGAACCAGTCTTGATTTGACCAGAGTTTGTAGCAACTGCGATATCTGCGATTGTAGCATCCTCAGTCTCTCCAGAACGGTGTGAAGTCACGCTAGTGTAACCTGCACGGTGAGCCATCTCGATAGCATCCAAAGTCTCAGACAAAGAACCGATTTGGTTAACCTTGATAAGGATAGAGTTTGCACAACCCATCTCGATACCCTTCTTAAGGTACTCAACGTTTGTTACGAACAAATCGTCACCTACCAACTGGCACTTGTCACCGATACGCTCTGTAAGCTTCTTCCAGCCTTCCCAGTCGCCCTCGTCCATACCATCCTCGATAGAGTCGATTGGGTACTTAGTGATAAGCTCCTCCATGTAGTCAACTTGCTCGTCAGAAGTACGCTTCTTACCAGTCTCGCCCTCGAATTTAGAGTAGTCGTAGATACCGTCTGAGTAGAACTCAGAAGATGCACAGTCAAGACCGATCATCACGTCAACACCTGGCTTGTAACCAGCCATCTCGATAGCCTTCATGATAGACTCCAAAGCATCCTCAGTACCAGCCAATGTTGGAGCGAAACCTCCCTCATCACCTACAGCAGTCGAAAGACCACGATCGTGAAGAACCTTCTTTAGAGAGTGGAATACCTCAGCACCCATACGCAATCCCTCACGGAATGATGGAGCACCTACTGGACGGATCATGAACTCTTGGAATGCGATAGGAGCATCAGAGTGAGAACCTCCGTTGATGATATTCATCATAGGAACTGGCAAAGTGAAAGTGTTTACACCACCGATATAACGGTAAAGTGGCATATCAAGGTATGCAGCAGCAGCCTTAGCAACAGCCAATGAAACACCAAGGATTGCGTTAGCACCCAAGTTAGACTTAGTCTTTGTTCCGTCGATCTCCAACATCAAGTGGTCGATAGCACGTTGCTCCAATACTGAACATCCCTCCAAAGCTGGAGCGATCACCTTGTTAACATTCTCTACAGCCTTCAAAGTACCCTTACCGCAGTAACGAGCCTTGTCACCATCACGAAGCTCCAAAGCCTCGTTCTCTCCTGTTGATGCGCCAGATGGAACTGATGCACGGCCCATTACGCCTGATTCTAGAATAACGTCTACCTCTACAGTAGGGTTTCCACGTGAGTCGATGATCTCACGAGCTACGATTTTTTCAATTTTCATACTTATGATAAAATTAATATGTTGTTTCTAATTGGTGCAAATATACCTAATTAATATCCCTTTTGCAATCTCTGAATGGTGATATTTTTTTATAGGTTTCGCTGTGTTAATAAATTTTACTTATACTCAAATGGTTTGATATCCTATTTTTCAAAAATATTACTCATTATCATATAGATACCAATATACTCCACCAACAAATATTGCTCCACCAACAATATTGCCAAGTGTTGCAGGAATCAAATTTTTAGTGAACATATCAACGATCGAAAGATCAAATCCCTCGAACATCGCAACCGGAAGGAATAGCATGTTTGCAACTGAGTGTTCATATCCAATAGCGACAAATGTCATCACCGGAAACCATATACCTATGACTCTTCCCGCAACGCTTTTGGATGAGTATCCTAACCACATAGCAAGGCACACAAGCATGTTTGCTCCAATACCTTTTAGGAATGTGACGTAAAAAGGGTTAGCCGTTTTGGCTTGTGCGATCGAAAGAAATCCATCAAGAGTTGGTTGATAGTGAGATAGGTGGGGTAGGTGAACTAAAAAATATCCAAAAAGGAGAGCTCCAACAAAGTTTGCAAGCCACACAATGGTGCAATATTTTATCGCTGTCAATGCCCTCTGTCGTCCATTCATGACATTTGGTACAAAGTATGCGCAGCAACCTGTAAAAAGTTCACCTCCTGCTAGGACAATCATAATTAGCCCAATAGGGAATGTCGCACCCATGAACAACTTTATGATCGCAGGGTTTGTCGACGCAATCCCCGGAAAACCATATCCGATCATAATCGAGAGCAGTGCCCCAATAGAGATGTAAACTCCGCCTATTATTGCGAGTAATATAACCTTTCGCAGCGGTGTTGCTGCTTTTGTTTCAGCGTTGTGATTTACGTATTGAACTATCTCTTTTGGTGATCTCATGTTAAATTTTTTTTGCAAATATAGTGTATCTAAGTGGTCTTTGCAAGTGTGAGGATTCCAAAAGAGTGGTTAATTCTTTGTTGCACGTTCCACGTATCTTTCGCATTGACCACAAATATCGTAGCCTAGCACAGCACCCAATATAAAATCTTGCTCTGCCGAGAGCTCATTTAGAGGTCTGTCGATCATCATCTTAATAGCGATAACGCACTCTCTGCGTCCGAAGAAAAGATTTACACGATCTCCTCTTAGCTCTTGTATGTGATATTCGATACCTTGTGAGTTGAGTCTAAATATCGCAAATTCGAGGTGTCTGCGATGCATAGTGTATAGTATCATCTGTCTGATACCCTTTTTGAACTCATATATATGGTTCAAAAACACCTTCATCTCTCGTGCATTATTGTGCATGGCTACTGTTGTCATGTCGCAAAATCTTTTATTGTTAATTTTATAACAAAGGTAGAGTTTTGACATGAAAGATCAAATAGCAAGATGTTGCTATTTTTATGATTTGTAGTAGCTACATTTAGTGATTTACAGACTATTTTCTCCCTTTGATAGATCTAAAAGGGAGAGCTAAAACGCCAAATAGAGCTTCGCCAAATATTCCGCCGCTCATCTTTGATGCCCCCTCTTGTCTTTCGGTGAAGATTATCGAGACCTCTTCGATTTTAAATCCTAATTTCCACGATGTGTATTTCATTTCGACCTGAAATCCATACCCTTTCATCTTCACAGCGTCGAGATTAATGCGCTCCAATACTTTTCGAGAGTAGCATACAAATCCAGCTGTTGCGTCGTTGATCTTCATTCGAGTAACTAGTCGAACATATTTTGATGCAAAATATGACATGAGCAACCTCGACATAGGCCAATTCACAACATTCACACCCTTGACATACCTAGAACCCACGACAACATCCGCACCTTGAGTCGCAGCGTTGCACAATCTCACTAAGTCATCTGGATCGTGCGAAAAGTCACAATCCATCTCGAAGAAGAGATCGTAACCACGCTCTAATCCCCACTTAAAGCCAGCTAGATAGGCAGTGCCAAGTCCAAGTTTGCCACTTCTCTCGACGATAAAGAGGCGATCTTTGTACTCCGTTATTTTGCTTTTTACCACAGCGGCAGTACCATCTGGGGATCCGTCGTCGAGTATAAGAAGATCAAATTCTATACTCAGCGAAAAGACCTTTTCGATCATTGCTGCAATATTTTCGATCTCGTTGTATGTTGGGATAATAACTAACTTTTTCATGGTGTTGCGTTGTTTTAGACTACAAAGTTAAAATTTTTTTGTTGAATTCAAATAGCTACCCCTCCAAAAAACTATTTTTTTCGGAGGGGTAGCGTATTTGATTTAAACGATGTTACTGTGCAACTTTGTTCTCAATGTGGTGGTTTGTCTGAACATTGCGATACGATGCTGGAGTGTAACCATAGAACTTTTTAAATAGTTTTATGTAGTGCGAAGTGTTGGGGAATGTACACTCCATTCCAATTTCAGAGATCGATTTTCGTGTCGAGATAAGTAGCAATTTCGAGTAGTTGAGTCTCTGCTTTAGGAACCATTGGTGCGGGGGTGTGTCAAAGAGCCTTTTGAACTCTTTTTTGAACGATGTCAGTGAGCGGTGGCATCTCGATGCGAGCTCTTCGACCGATACGTCGTTGAATATATTAGTGTAGATAATCTGCTCAAATGAACTCTTATTCGTGTCGATCGAGGCGAATACTTTGTTTGTGAGGCAGTTATCTTCGTGCGAGATTATTATATATAACAGCTCCGCAAGTTTTAAATTCTCTGCTAATGTGTTGTGTGTAAAGTAACCATTGCTGATATTGGTACTCAGTGTCGTGAAGAAGTTACTTAATAATTTGGGTGCTTTTAGGGCGATGCGGTTACTTAGTCGACATGTGGGGCATGAGTGACTATTGGAGATGGGGATATTGTCGAACGATACGAAGTTTGTCACTATTCGTTTTAGCTCCTCTGCGCTGTAATAGAACACAATTTGTTCGAATGTAGATCCGGGTTGTACAATATTTTCTACATGATGAGTACCCAAACCAAGATAGAAAATATCCCCTTTTTCGACCTGTATACATCTATCAGCATCATATATAAATTTCGCCCCCTTTACCACATAGCCAATCGCATGACGACTCAGTACAGTTGCTTCAATGCCGGTATTTTGTGTTGCGGTGTAGCGTACTACTGAGTGTTGGTTGGTAGTTGTAGATTGATTTTCTTCCATAATTTTAACTTTTGTGTATTAATATAATATTGTAATGTTACCTCTTTTGTTTGTGCAAATATACAATACGAAATACTATATTGCAATTATATGTTAAACTAATTGCATAAATCAAGCCAAAAAGTGCGAAAAATTATAAAAATGTGATAAAAATAGATGGGCAACACGGTTTTTTGACCCATGTTGCCCATTTCTTTATGATGATGTGTTATATTATCTGCGTCGATTTCGACTATCTTTAGGTGTTCGATTATTTCTCGATGCACGACTCTGCTCCACACGAGCCCTCTTCTCTGCGGTGGCAACTTGTGTCTCTTCCGCCTTGAATGGTTTTCCACCTGCAACATCAATACGTTTACCGATTAACTTCTCGATATCTTTGAGTAGTGGCATCTCCATAGCATTACAGAACGAATATGCTACACCAGTGCGACCTGCACGACCCGTGCGTCCAATTCGGTGAACATATGTCTCGGGGATATTGGGCAGCTCATAGTTTATTACATGCGAAAGATCATCCACATCTATACCTCGTGCGGCGATATCTGTTGCTATGAGTACTCGTGTATCTCCACTCTTGAAATTGCTTAAAGCACGTTGTCTTGCACTTTGGCTCTTATTGCCATGAATCGCCTCAGATGGTATTTTATATCTGTTAAGAATCTTCACCACTTTGTCTGCACCATGTTTAGTGCGGGTAAATATCAAAACGCTCTCCATCTTGGGATCTTGGAGCAGGTCAATAAGTAGATCGACCTTCTTCTCAACATAATATAGGTGTTGTTCGATTTTATCTACCGTAGAGGATGCAGGTGTCACCTCCACCTTTTCGGGGTAGGAGAGGATATTATTAGCAAGTTTCTCAATCTCGGGTGGCATCGTAGCTGAAAAGAAGAGGCTTTGTCGACGCTTTGGTAAGAGTGGTAGTATCCTTTTAATATCGTGAATGAAGCCCATGTCGAGCATGTGATCCGCCTCGTCCAACACAAAGTACTCCAATCCGTTTAGCTTTATGAACCCTTGAGCTATTAGGTCAAGGAGTCGTCCTGGCGTTGCAATCAGCACATCAACTCCGCCACGGATAGCATCAGTTTGAGGTTTTTGCCCCACGCCACCAAATATCACCGTGTGTTTAAGTCCCGTATATTTGCCATACTCCTCAAAGCTCTCGTCGATTTGTATTGCGAGTTCACGTGTCGGTGTCAAAATAAGG
>JAWXSU010000012.1:0-18908 GCA_044434245.1 Rikenellaceae bacterium
AAGCCCAGAAGAGGAGCAGCGTAATGACAACCGTGAAAGTATGTTCACCCTCAACTCATGGGCATCAGATTACTTTGTCGAGTATATGCATAAAAATTCGGAGGGGGTGAGTGTTGGAGGGTCATATTTCCGCCAAAAGAGAGGGTTTAGTGATGCTACGATCGTAAAATTTGGTCTGGGATTTTGCCCCTCCAAGGGCGATACCATGTCGCAAGATGCTCTAAAGAAGGGGTATAAAAAGGAGTTTCTATTATCTACGGGATTATCTTTGGAGAGAGAGTCGGACGGTTCGCTATTCGATAGATTCAGAGATCGTGTAATATTCCCTGTACACAATATTTCGGGACGCATAGTCGCCTTTGGAGGTCGTACACTTCGCACCGACAAAAAGGTTGCGAAGTATCAAAATTCACCCGAAAGCGAGATATACAGCAAAAAGCGAGAGCTTTATGGACTCTTCTTTGCCAAGAAATCTATCCAACAGCTAGATCAAGTGATTATGGTTGAGGGTTATACCGATGTGATTTCGATGCACCAAGCAGGTATCGAAAATGTCGTAAGCTCTTCGGGAACATCTCTCACCGTGGAGCAGATTCGCCTAATTAGTCGATTCACCAAAAATATAACTATCATATATGATGGCGATGCTGCAGGTGTCAAAGCGGCAATTCGAGGCATCGACCTTGTGCTGAAAGAGGGGATGAATGTGAGAGTCGTATCTCTACCCGTGGAGCATGACCCCGACTCTTTTGCTCGGGCGCACACATCCGATGAGGTGCGTAAATACATAGACGCCCACGAGGAGAATTTCTTGAACTACAAAGCCAAACTACTGCTCCTAGAGAGTGGAGATGACCCGGTGAAACGAGCTGAGATGATCGCCGAGATGGTGGAGTCGATAGCTCAGATCACGGAGCCAATAAAGCGTTCGATCTTTATCAAGGAGTGTTCAAAGATCATGGATATCGACGAAACAATCCTTATCTCGGAGGTCGCACGCAAAGGTGCTGTATCACCTAATGATCGTGAAACATCTGACTTCATACGTCGACAAGCGGAGATCGCCCGACGAGAAAATAGTGCGCAACCATTAGACCTCAGCCACAAAATAGAGGCTGGAAGCACCATGACTATCCTTGAACGTGAATTAACGAAATATCTCCTTAAGTCGGGACACGACGATGTCGAGATTCGAGAAGGGACACAGATGGTAAAATTTAATATCGCAACTCTGATATTTTCGGAGTTGGAGGATGGAGATATGGAGTTTCGAGACCCAACGCTAAACTCTATACTTTCGACATATCGTGCAGAGTGGTCGAGACGTGGCGAGGGGGTTGAAGTTCCGACCTCTATATTCCTGGAGAGCACAAACCCCGATGTTTGTAACCGCACCGTGGAAATCCTCACCTCCGACGAGAACTATATCCCGAGCCAAATATGGACTCTCAAACAGATGCGCTCCGATAGCGAGGCTGAGGTACTATCCGCAGGGTTACCCAAAGCTGTAATGCTCTACAAATCAAAAGTTTTGGAGTCTATGATTAAGGAGCAACAAGCAGAACTATCGGGTGAAGGATTGAGCGAAGATGAACAGATGATAATAGTACAGCGATTATCTAAACTTAACAACGCAAAGGTTCAAATCGCCAACAAACTACAACGTCTGATTTTGTAGATCTCACTCCCCCACCCACTCATAGGATTCACACTCAACACCGACCATCTGTGCGGCACGTGTAGATACGCTTTGAGCCAACTGCTCAACGCTTTGAGGTTTGCTATAATACGATGGTGATGCGGGGAGGATTATCGCTCCGCACTCGGCGAGGGTTGTCATATTGCGCAGATGGATCAACGAAAGAGGGGTTTCACGTGCTACGATGACCAATCTCCGACGCTCTTTCAACATCACATCCGCTGCACGAGAGATCAACGACTCCGAGACCCCCGAGGCGATACGCCCAATAGTACCCATCGAAGCAGGTGCGATAATCATTGCATCATACCCTGCCGAACCACTTGCTGGTGCAGCGAAAAGATTATCATTGTCAAGTTCCACAATTTTTGGGTGAGGTGCGATATGCTCCCCCTCATACTCCATAACTTCACGAGCCGAAGTGCTATATATAACAGCAACGCTCTGCACAGAGTGATCTGCGAGAGCGTGTGCTACTATCTGACGTGCATATATTGCACCACTTGCTGCGGTGATAGCGACGATTAGTTTCATGATTATCTACTCGTCGAAAGTGATATTTTTACTCATTATGAACTCCATATTAAGTTGAGTATTTTGCATTGTAACCTCATCTCCGGGCACTCCATCTTCATCTATGGGCGTAAATGTGAAAGTTGCATAGTGCGAGAACTTCAACTCTGTATCCATAAGCAAATCAATACCGAAGGTTGTATTTCCTTCAAGCGACCACTTTTGATCTCCATCCATTTGAATTTGATCCTCATCCGAATTAAACTTCCACTCGTAAGCGTACGCCGTCTGATCTTTGTTGATAACGATGAAAGTGTCTCCTGTTGAGAAATATAGGTATTTCACATCCGTGTCACGACTCGTGAGATCTGAAACCATACCACCATAATCTGCGCTATAGTAGCTATAGAAGAAGTTATAATCAACCAATGACCATATTGTTGATATGTAGCTTGTATTATCCGATATTGTTTCATCGCTATCAATGGCGATAGTTGTTGATTGAGAGATACCATCTTCGTCTCCCTCCTTGGTCAAAGTATATCGTAGATAGTCATCCCCATAAGATGTAATATCAACAGTACCAAATCCAGCGAGAGTGATTTGATAATCACCAGTTTTTGTATATTTGCCATACACAACCGATGGTGCAGAGTTTATATCCGTAGCGTTCTTTACCATAAAATAGTACCCCTCGGTTGTAAACTCCAACGATGAGTATCCTTGATTATCGCTTACCTCCCACTTACCATAAATATCGGTCATAAATATTTGATCCGGATTAATTGGATTTTCGAGCTCACACGACGAGAAACTCAGGGTTGCCAGCACAAGCGACAACAGTGTAAAAATTTTCTTCATTGGTTTATTGTTTTTAGAATCTGTTTAAATTTCTCTCATCTATTTTGCTAAGGATCTGTCACTTGAGCCCTTTGGGCTCTTCACCCCTTATGTTCGGCATAGCCCAAATAAATTTGGTCTCTGCTCTCTCTTAATCGGGGCGTTCGCTTTTCTCTCTTTGCGCTGCGTTACTTAGGTACCGCTATGCGCCTTATGCAAAGAGAGAAAATCAAAGCAAAATCTCTCGAAAGCAATTATAGCGAGAAAAACTTAAACAGATTCTTAGTTTTTAAGTTTAACGTTTCATCGCCTCAATAAATTGTGGATATAGAACCCAAAGATTCTCTGTTTTCAACCACAATTCACGAGCCTGAGCTCTATGTGATGGTTTTTCACTCTCGATATCAGCCAAATATGCATCATCCACAGAGTGGTCTTCGCCCACAAATTCGCCATAAAAAACAGAGAATCTGCTTTTGAAAGCGGTCAACTCTCCCGAAGGAATTGCTCCATCTCGCAAAAATGACGACCACAAAATCAGCAACGCACGTGAGGGGTATTTATCCGAAATATCATTTATCACCTCATCAAAAAGTTCATACTCCCCCATCGCCAAATAGTCATACGCCAATAGCTCTGACACCTCCAAATGATCCTCTGGGTCGAGATCTAGAGCCAACTCCAAAAGAGCCGATGATATCTCGAAATCATTGATTAAAAAGTGGTCAATTGCTGACATTTGCAACAGTTCAACTGCCGAACGAGAGTTTGCGTGTTTCCACTCCAAGATCACCTCATCATCTTCTGGGAGGAGTTCGTGAAGGGTTTGCACCGCACTAAAACGGAGGTTACATGCCCCCTCAACATCGCCACTTTGCTGCATCTCTTTCGATGTTGCTAGCACACGTGTAAAGTTGGCTTGAGGGTCACCACCGCTTATGATTTCGTATGTTTGGTCGGGTGTTGGTTTGAGTTCTGCTCTCTTCATCTATATTATAAATATCTATCTTCTAAATTAATTATCTCTCTGTGTGATAAATACACAGAGGTTCATCAACGCTGTGCGATACTCCGAATCGGGGTAGTTGGACAATATCGCAGTCGCCTTGTCAATATATGCCCCCATAACTTCACGTGAAAACGCTACACCTCCGTGACTATCTACGATTTGTTGCAGCTGCGCAATAGCATCATCATCGACACTACACTCCGCCAAAAGAGCCATAATCTTCTGTTTTAGAGCATCATCCGCACGCTCCAACACTGCCAAAAGAGGGAGTGTTATTTTACCCTCTCGAAGATCATTATTGAGCGGTTTACCGGTGTTTGCAGTCGGTGTATAATCCAAAATATCATCCTGAATTTGGAATGCCATACCCACCGCTTCGCCAAAATATCTCATCTGCTCAATCTGCTTTGCCGAAGCACCTGCCGCCATTGCACCTGCCGATGCACTTATCGAGAGTAGTGATGCTGTTTTTTTAGTGATTATACGAAGATACTCCTCACGAGTCATCGCTTGTCGACGAGCACAATCATCTTGAATAACCTCCCCTTCGCAGAGTATTGCAATCGCCTTTACGACATGTGAAACGATATCGAACTGCCCACTCGACAACCCTATAGATAGGTTCTTAGCCAATATGTAATCCCCCGTGAGCACAGCACGCTTTGATTGCCAGATCGCATTTAACGAAGGTTTCCCTCGTCGAGTATCTGCACTATCTATCACATCATCGTGTATTAGCGATGCCACATGTATCATCTCCACCATCATCGCTGCAACCCAAGCTCGTCGGCTCACAACCCCCACCGGGGAGTTTAATGCTGCACACAACATCACAAGTATCGGACGCACGCCCTTGCCTCGTGACGACATCGCATCTCGAAGCATAATATCGACAAGTGGGTTTTCGCTTTGAAACTCTCCAGCTACATATTTATCGAATGCCTCCAAATCTGAGGCTATAGGTTTGCGTATATTATCGAGTGTTGACATCGGCTATATGGGTAATTATTCCGCAAAAATAGTTAAAATTTGGAATATGTCGCACTCTCTAAATCTTTTTTTGTATCTTTGTACACCATTAATATCGTATAATAATTCTATTATGATGAAGTTTGATCGCAAAGTGTGGCTCCCCACGGTGGTGACATTGGCTCTATACGCCATTGTTTCGATCCTATATTTCGCACCTCAATTCTCGGGCAAAGAGATTGTCCAAAGCGACATCGTTCAATACAAAGGCATGGCTCAAGAGATATTCGAAAGCCGAGAACGTACGGGCGAAGATCCACAATGGAGCGGATCTCTTTTTGGAGGTATGCCTGCATATATGATCCAGATCAAATACCCCTCGATGATAATCAAAAACTCGCTACGTGTCGTCACTGATTTGATCCCTGCGCCTGCCGCCTATATCTTCTTTGCGATGGTGGCTATGTGGCTTATGCTCATTATGATGGGGATGAATATGTGGGTCGCAATGGTAGGTGGACTTATGTATGGGCTATCGACCTACTTTTTCTTGATAATTGACGCTGGGCATATCACCAAAATGTGGGCACTTATCTACGCACCTCTAATGTTTGGCGGTGGATATATGGCACTTCGTGGGAGCATGTGGATCGGTGGATCACTTCTGGCACTCTTCACATCGTTGGAGGTGGGGGCAAACCACCCTCAAATTTCATACTATTTTCTTCTAGCTTTAGCTGCATTCTGGCTATCGGAGGGTATATTTGCACAACGACAAAAGAGACTTAAAGATTTCGCAAAACGTACCGCCGTGATGATCGTGGCAGGGTTGGTTGCTGTTGGTTCGAGTTTTGCGCCACTTTGGTATGCGTATGACCATACGGCAGATACCATGCGTGGAGGCTCAGTATTGGTGGGCGAGGAGCATGAACAGAGTAGTGGCAATGGTCTTAATTTAGATTATGCTACGGCGTGGAGCTATGGACGACTAGAGAGTTTCAATATGTTAATTCCCGACTTCATGGGGCGTGATTCAGGCAACACATTCTCGTCAGATGGTGCTGTAGCACAAAGCCTTAAGCCATATCAAGCGGAACATATCGCACAACAAATTTCAACATACTGGGGCGATCAACCATTCACCGGAGGTCCAACCTATTTAGGTGCCGTAGTACTTTTCCTTGCCATCCTTGGATTCTGCCTCTCGGATGGGCGACAGAGGTGGTGGATAGTCGGCATATCGATGTTTATGCTGTGTCTTTCGTGGGGACGCAACTTCATGTGGTTCACGGAGTTGATGTTCAAAATAATGCCCGGATACAATAAATTCAGAACCGTATCAATGACGCTCACAGTTGTGGAGTGGACAGCACCTCTACTTGCAGCCATAGGTCTCTCAAAGGCTTGGGAAGGGGGACTCACAAACAAACAAATCAACTTCTCAGTGGGGTGGGCTAAAGCCCTAACTGCCGGAGTAGCACTGCTCTTTATACTCCTAGGTCGCACACTTTTGGGATTCGACGAAGAGGGGGCGGTAAGGATGCTTGTAGATGCAAGTTTCCCCGACAAACTAGCATCTCAAGTTGCAGCGGCAATGGCAGAGGAGCGATACTCGATAATGGCGGCTGATGCATGGCGAACTATTATACTCGTTGCTGCTGCGGCAACAACAGTGTGGCTCTCACTTAAGGGATTCATAAAACGTGGGGTGATGATTGCGATAATCTCGGCACTTGTGATTTTTGATCTTGCGGGGGTTGGCACTAGATTCCTATCGTACGACACATTTAAGTCTCCATCCGAAAATAGAATACTTCAACCTACGGCGGTGAATCGTAAGATATGGGAGGATAAAGAGATCGGATTTAGGGTCTTTAACCTCACAGCAAACCCATTCAATGATGCGATAACGTCATATTTTCACAGATCGGTGGGAGGATACCACGCAGCGAAACTTTCGAGATATCAAGACCTTATAGAGAATTATCTATCACTCCAAAATAGTGGAGTTTTGGATATGCTCAACACAAAATATTTGATCGTCCCAACTCAAGATGGAGGTAAACAGGTTATCCCTCGCCCCACAGCAAATGGTGCGGCGTGGTTTGTAGACAACATCGTCACAGCCTCTTCGCCACGACAAGAGATGGATATGTTGGGACAAATAGATACTCGCACCACAGCAGTTGTCGAGAGTCGAGAGGGGGTGTCACCCACAAGTTTTGGTCGTGGAGAGATCAAACTCGTGGAGTATGAGCCACATCGCCTAAAATATAACTACTCGCTCACGGAGGATGGAGTAGCAATATTCTCGGAGATATACTACAACAAGGGGTGGAGTGTCACAATAGATGGAGTGGAGGCACCATATTTCAGAGCGGACTACCTGCTTCGAGCTATGGAACTTCCAGCAGGAGAGCACCAAGTTGTTTGGGAGTTTAGAGCTCCGGGGTGGGGTCTCACGGGGGGGATAACACTCTCGTTCTCGCTTATAATTATAGTTTCACTAATTGCAGCTTTGATATATGAAAGAGGACAAAAGATTAAAGCGTAAAGTTCGTAACTCCTACGCAATATCTACTATAAGTATTTCGTTAGTATTGTTTCTGTTGGGATCGGTGGGTTATCTAATGGTCTCGGCGATGGATGCTGCACACGCTCTTCGTGAGAATATCTCCGCTACGGTGGAGCTTTCGAGAGGAGTCAATGAACAGCAACGAGACGATATTAGACGACGTATTGTAGCCTACCCTCTTTCGGGCGAGATAACATTCTCCTCAAAGAGCGAAAAGGCGGAGGATGAGGAGTTTCGGAAGATGTTTGGTGTGGAATTCGAGAATATTTTGGAGGATAATCCATTAATGGATAGTTTCAATGTGCAGCTCTCGACTCAAGCATCTAACAAGGATATGCTTCAAGATTTTGTCGCAGCAGTTGAGAGTATTGAGGGGGTGAGCAGAGTGAGCTACCCGGCACAACTTATCGACAAGGTACACTCTATGGTGGGGACTTTTCAGACAATCCTACTCTGCTTCGGTGGTGTTCTGCTATTTATTTCGTTGATTCTACTTAGCAACACAGTGCGACTTGCGATATACTCTCGTCGTTACTTAATCAACACGATGAAGTTGGTGGGTGCGACCAAATGGTTTATCATACGCCCCTTTATGTGGAGCGGAATAGTTTGTGGATTTTGGGCAGGAGTGTTGGCGTCGATACTATTTGGAGGGATGACATACGCACTCATGGAGAGTCTGCCGGAGCTATTCGCTTGGGAGCAGATAGAGCGTGCCGCAATAGCCATGGGGAGTATGGTTGTATGTGGGGTGTTGATATCGGCTCTCTTTACACTCCTTGCGGTGAACAAATATGTTAATATGACAGCAAATAAGATACATATATATTAAGATGAATAAAAAGATAGAGAAGGGCTCAACAGAGTCTCAAATGCCTCTTACGGAGAGGAATTATAAAATACTACTTATCGGTTTTGTGCTGATAGTTCTCGGTTTTGTGTTGATGGCAGGTGGCGGAAGTGATGACCCGATGGTATTTAACTACGAGATGTTTTCGTGGCGACGCATAACCTTAGCTCCAATAGTCGTAACTTTGGGCTTTGTGGTGGAGATCTATGCTCTACTAAGTAAAAAATAGATTTACATTTTTCAACTAAGTAACTATATATGACAATTTTACAAGCAATAATCCTAGGTATAGTACAGGGGATTACAGAATTTTTGCCCGTTTCAAGTAGCGGACACCTTCAAATTTTCAAGGAGCTCATAGGGGTAGAACTCACCAATAACCTCACCTTTGATGTGGCACTACATGCAGGTACGGTGTGTAGCACATTTGTGGTGTTATGGAGCGAGATCCGCAAAATATTAGTGGGGGTGTTTAGCACCAAATTCAACGAGGAGCAGGCGTATGTAATCAAGATCATATTGTCGATGATCCCCGTTGCGATTGTTGGATTTACATTCAAGGATCACTTGGAGGTTATGCTCTCTTCGCAATATATACTTCTCATTGTTGGAGTTATGCTACTTTTAACAGCTGTACTCTTGGGATATGCGTTCTACGCTACGCCTAAAGTGAAGGATAAAATATCGTATCGTGACGCATTTATTATCGGTGTGGCACAAGCTCTAGCGGTGATGCCCGGAATTTCACGCTCGGGAGCTACAATCGCTACGGGTTTGATTCTCGGCAACAAAAAGGAGAGTGTGGCGCAATTCTCATTCCTTATGGTGTTGATTCCGATTTTAGGAAATACATTTTTAGATATTGTCGGTTCGGGAGGAGATCTCGATTTTGGCAATGTCACAACAGTGCCCCTTATCGCTGGATTTTTTGCATCTTTTATCGTGGGAGCATTGGCTTGCAGGGTGATGATTGATGTGGTGAAGAGAGGTAAACTTTTGTGGTTTGCATACTACTGTTTAGCTGTGGGTTTGCTCTCGCTTATTGGATACTTCTGGGTATATTAAAATATGATAGATAATAACTCATTAGCAGGTGTCGACTTCCGTGAAGGGTACATCGCAGTTATAGATAAACCTTTGGAGTGGACATCAACAGATGTCGTGCGTAAGATCAAATATGCATTGGGGCGTAAAGGATACCGCAAAATAAAGGTGGGACACGCCGGAACACTCGACCCCCTAGCAACAGGGGTTCTTTTGGTCTGCATAGGCAAAGCGACAAAGATGGTCGATGCTCTACAATCCGAGGAGAAGGAGTATGTGGCAGATGTAATGTTGGGGGCGACGACACCAAGTTTCGATTTGGAGCACCCTATTGATAAATACTATCCTACGGAACATATCACACGTGAGGGGATAGATGCTGCTCTTGTGTCGCTTTCGGGGGAGAGACTTCAACTACCTCCTGTCTACTCCGCAAAGAGAGTCGAAGGCAAGGGGATGAGAGCCTACGAGATGGCACGTGCCGGAGAGGAGGTGGAGCTACGTCGAGCACTCATTAATATATATGAGATGACGGTCGAGGAGTTTGAGCTACCGCGCCTACGAATCAAGGTTCGTTGTAGCAAAGGTACCTACATCCGCTCGTTGGCGGGTGAGATCGCAGAGGCAGTGGAGAGTGGAGGTCACCTAACATCGCTACGACGCACACGCAGTGGTGGTTTCACTGTCGAAAATGGGTGGCAGCTCGAAGAATTTTTAAAAAAAGTGGAGGAGCTTGAAACAAAAGAGTAATTTTTACGTATTATTTTTTTGTGTAACTCTCAATCAAACAATTTAGGAACAATATGAAATTATCGCAATATGGCTACGACTTCTCAGTCGAGATGCTAGCACAACATCCAGCAGAACAACGAGATGAATCAAGACTTATGGTCGTGAACCGTGCCGATGGCACTATCGAACATCGTCTTTTCAAAGATATCATCGAATATTTCGACGAGAAGGATCTCTTTGTCTTTAACGACACGAAGGTTTTTCCAGCTCGCCTCTACGGAAATAAAGAGAAGACAGGTGCAGAGATTGAGATATTTCTGCTTCGTGAGCTTAACCAAGAGCTTAGATTGTGGGATGTTTTGGTCGACCCGGCACGCAAAATTCGCATCGGAAATAAACTATATTTTGGTGACAATGAGCTAATCGTGGCGGAGGTTATAGACAACACAACATCGAGAGGTCGCACACTTAGATTTCTATTTGATGGAACACACGAAGAGTTCAAAGAGGCTTTGTACCAACTAGGTGAGACCCCCCTTCCAAAGTGGATTAGAGCAGAGGTTGAACCCGAAGATGCTGAGCGTTACCAGACAATATATGCTCAACACGAAGGTGCTGTGGCAGCTCCAACTGCAGGTCTACACTTCTCGAAACACCTACTCAAGCGCATGGAAATTAAGGGTATAAACCAAGCGTTTATAACTTTGCATGTGGGTTTGGGTAGCTTCAGAACAGTAGATGTCGAGGATCTATCAAAACACAAGGTTGATTCTGAACAATATAGAGTTACGTCCGAAACTGTGGAGATAGTTAACAGCGCCAAAGCTGAGGGTCGACGTATCGTTTCAATCGGCACTACGGTTATGCGCACATTGGAATCTGCGGTCTCGACAGGTGGAATGATTAAACCTATGGAGGGGTGGACAAATAAATTCATCTTCTCGCCATATGAATTCGCTACGGCTAATGCAATGGTTACAAACCTACACCTACCCTACTCAACGCAACTTATGATGGTTGCAGCATTTGGAGGGTATGAAACAATTATGAATGCCTACAAAATCGCAAAAGAGGAGGGATACCGATTCGGAACATACGGAGATGCGATGTTAATTCTGTAACAATAGAATTTGAAAAAGCGGGATTTTTTTACTACCTTTGCAATATTAATGGTTAATTAGATGGGATCAAAAAAAATATTATACGTCTGCCAGGAGGTTACCCCCTACTTGGCGAAGAGCCCCGAGTCGGAGTTGTGCCGTAATTTGGTGCAGGCAATGCAGGAGCGAGGTAACGAGATTAGAACTTTTATGCCACGCTATGGTCTTATCAATGAGCGTCGAAATCAACTCCATGAGGTGATTCGTTTGTCGGGTATGAACCTTATAATCGACGACAACGACCACCAACTTATTATCAAAGTTGCGTCAATTCCGTCAGCGAGAGTGCAAATATATTTTATCGACAGCGACGACTATTTCTCACGTAAAGCTATTCTCACCGATGAGAATGGTGTGGAGTTTGAGGATAATGACGAACGTTCGATATTTTTTGCTCGTGGAGTGTTGGAGACGGTGAAGAAGTTGCGTTGGGAGCCCTCAGTAGTCCATTGCCACGGCTGGTTTTCGTTTCTTGTTGCGGCATACTTGCGCAACACTTTCGCAGACGATCCAATCTTTAGCGATGTGAAAATTGTTGTGTCGTTTGATGATAATGGGTTCAAGACACCTCTCGATGGTGAGTTTATGAAAAAAGTCGAGAATGAGGGGATAAAGGGTGACGAGCTCTCTATTTTAGAGAGTCCAACATACGAAAATCTATGTCGATACGTTCTAAAATACGCAGATGGTGTTGTTCTTTCGGCGGAGAATATTGACTCAGGGTTAATGGATCAAATTCGACAAAGTGGCAAACCTGTGTTAGAGTATCAATCCTCTCAAGAGGCTGACTTTTTCGACAATTATGACAAATTTTATGACTCTCTCTAGATTCAAATCTTGGCAATCATTGCCTCTACTCATTGCGACTATTATAGTTGTTGCATTTGTAGGGGTGGGATGTGACAACTTCGATGACTCGTTTGGTGGCGATTACACTCCATCATCACAAGATATGTCGTTGCAAACATGGGAAAGCAATAGCTGCTTCACAACATCTCTCATTAAGAGCGATAGTATCCGATCTTCAAATGTCGGACTTGCCGTGATGGGTGCTGAGCGTAGAGATATTTTTGGAGAGAGAAGAGCTGGATTCTTTACTCAATTCATACCTCTAAATGAACTTAACGAGGATGACGATGATGATTGGGAGTCGGAATATCCATTCGGTTATGAGCCTATCTTTGACTCATTGATGTTCCTATTCACTCTTGTTGAGTACTCGGGAGATACAACAGTTTGTCAGGAATTTGCGGTATATGAGGCTAGAGATGTTGACTTTCTAAGTACTTCTAACACTTTTGATTCGGTATTTTTTGATAGTTTCAACACTTCACTATTGGATCTAACCCCTGAGCCGATCTTTACATTTACATTTCCAGATCCCGACCAAGAGGTCTACATGAGCTCCACTGCGGTTAGATTATATCCGACGGATACGGATGCTTCGCAATCTTTTATAGATAAACTTCTTCTTATGGATGACGAGGCGGATAACGAGATATATGATTTTGATGATAGAGATCTATTCCTCGATAAATTTAAGGGTATATATATCAAACCGATAACTGAACTTACGGAAGATCCATCCTCTACGTTGGATTCTGTAGGTGCTACATATTCGTTCTACACGGAGGGTTCAGGTTTGGGATTTTATGCACGTAGTCGCTATAAATCCGACCCTTCGATCATCAAAGATACAACGGTTATGAGTTTTACATTCAGAACCTTAACCACATATATTCTTGATGATGCATATCTTGGAATCACGATCAACACCCTAGAGAGATCTCGTGAGGAGTATGAAGTAGATGTAGATTACACAACACTCCATGTTGAAGGTATGGGTGGTGTTGCAAGTAAGATCACCCTCACAAAGGATTTCTTCGAGGAGATAGAGGATAAGCTAGCGAAAGTTCCCGACAATAATGGAGAGATTTGCTACAACACGATATTTGTGAACCAAGCACTCATTAATATATATGCACCAGAGGAGTTTATTCCACTGATGAATAGCACAGATGAGAACTACGACATCTCAACAATCGAACCTCTTACGGTCACGCCATGGTTAAATACAGTACCAACGAGACTCGGTATGTATGAAAATTATGTGGATTACTACGCAGACGAGGATGATTACGACGACGACAATACGATGTTGGATGGTATCTCGGACTACTACTTTGAGTATGAGGTATATTATGGTGTTGCACTTCCGTATGGCGGATACCTTAATCGCAGTACAGCAAGCTACGAGATGACAGTTTCGGCTCAGTTGCAAGATGCGTGGAATAGCTACTTGGAGGCAAAGGAGGATGCCGGAGGAGATGTTTCGCAAATTAATTGGGATGATGTTGAACACACGTCGTTCATTCTGGCACCTGTTGCAGATGGGCTCTATACGGTTAAATATGCATCACTTCAAGGTATGCAGGGTGGGACGAATAACGCCCCGATGAGATTGAGAATGACATATACGTTGATAAAATAGATAGCTTTTGCGTAGCCTCAACCTAAGACCTAAGGGACTTAGGTTTTCGCTTTTGGAGCGATATGCAACATGGGGAGGGGAGTAGAAGCACAAAATAGATTATAAAGAAAAATATGCAATATAAATTAGTGATTGTCGAGTCACCTAACAAGGTAAAGACTATCGAGAAATATTTGGGTAAAGATTATGTGGTTAAATCTTGCGTTGGTCATATCCGAGACCTCGCAAAGAAGAATCTAGGTATAAAGATAGATGAAAACTACACCCCTGTATATGAGATCCCAGCAGACAAGAAGAAGGTTGTTGATGATCTAAAGAAAGCGGCTAAAAATGCGGAGTATGTACTTCTAGCATCCGATGAGGATCGTGAGGGAGAGGCTATAGCATGGCACCTTTCGGAGGTGTTGGAGTTGAACGAGAGCAACACAAAACGTATTGTATTCCCCGAGATCACGGAGCCTGCGATTTTGGCTGGTATCAAGTCGCCACGCACGGTGAATATGGATCTTGTTAATGCTCAACAGGCACGTCGTGTACTCGACAGATTGGTAGGATTTGAGCTCTCACCAGTGTTGTGGAAGAAGGTTCGTCCGAAACTTTCGGCGGGACGTGTGCAGAGTGTTGTTGCGAGAATGGTGGTCGAGAGGGAGAGAGAGATTATCGCATTCGAGCCCAAACCCTACTTCCGTGTAGTGTCTCAATTCCTAAAATCGGGAAATAGCAAGGGGGCATTCAAGGCGGAACTTTCACGTAGATTGGATAATCAAGAAGATGCTCAAACATTCCTCAACGACTCTATTGGGGTTGAATTTAGGGTGAGTAAAGTTGAAGAGAAACCACTCAAGCGTCAAGCCGCACCACCATTTACTACCGCAACTCTTCAACAGGAGGCGGGACGAAAACTCAGCATGTCGGTGTCGCAGACAATGTCTGTTGCGCAGAAACTCTACGAGCAGGGACTTATCACATATATGCGTACCGACTCGGTGAATCTTTCGCAGGTCGCAATCAAGCAATGTACCGAGGTTATAACGGCTAAATATGGTGCGGAGTATTCAAACCCTCACAACTATAAAACCAAGAGTAAGGGTGCACAAGAGGCGCACGAAGCTATCCGCCCATCATACCCAGAGAGACAAGTTATCGAAGGAACACCTGCCGAGCGCAAATTGTATGATTTAATCTGGAAACGCACAATGGCATCTCAGATGTCGGCGGCTCAACTAGATCGCACGATCATAAATATTGAGCGTGGGGAAAAGGCGGCTACATTCACAGCTACAGGAGAGGTTATTCGTTTTGATGGATTTTTGAAACTATACTCCGAGTCTACGGACGATGACAATACGGAGAGTTCAGATAGCGGACGATTGCCAAAGTTGTCGGTTGGCGATTTGATGGATATCAAGGAGATGGTCGCAACGCAGAGGTTCACACAAGCACCTCCACGATATAATGAGTCGTCGTTGGTCGGAAAGATGGTTGAGTTGGGGATAGGTCGTCCATCGACAACAATGACTATCATCACCACTATCATCAATAGAGGCTATGTTGTGAAGCAAAACCGTGATGGAGAAAAACGAGAGTATCAACAACTCACGCTCTCAGGGGGCGAGGTTGTGACCAAAACTCTATCTGAAACCCACGGAGCGGAGAAGATGCGCCTATCACCAACAGATATTGGAATGATGGTGAATGACTATTTGGAGGGTCAATTTAGCGAGATCATGGATTACAACTTCACGGCAAATGTCGAGAAGGAGTTTGACCGTGTGGCAGGAGGTGAGATTTCGTGGGTCAAGATGATCGATGATTTCTATAAGCCATTCCATGGTTTTGTCGATGCCGCTATTGAGCACCAAAATGATCGTTCGGTACATGACAAAATTTTGGGAGTAGATCCCAAAACAGGACTTCAGGTGAAGGCTCGCATCGGAAGATATGGACCAATGGTCGAGATTGCGGCAGCATCGGAGGATGAGAAACCTAAATTCGCAGCACTCAAAAAGGGTCAACTCATAGAGTCTATCACACTCGAAGAGGCGTTGGAGTTATTTGCTCTACCACGTACGTTGGGTGAGTTTGAGGGTGAGAATTTAGTTGTTGGCATCGGTCGTTTTGGAGCATATATTCGTCAAGGTAAGACATTTACATCTCTTGCAAAGACGGACGATCCATATACAATCACTTTGGAGCGTGCTCAAGAGTTGGTTATCGAGAAACGTGAGGCTAAGGCTGCGGCTAACACTCCGATCAAAACTTTCGAAGAGGATGCAGAGCTACTCATAAAGAATGGTCGCTATGGACCATATATCGCATACAAAGGCAAAAATTACCGCATACCAAAAGGCTCTGTTCCCGAAGAGTTGAGTTTTGAGACGTGTCAAACAATCATCAAGAACTCTAAAAAATAGAGCTATGCTAAAGCAGTTCATTTTTGTTGTAGCACTCCTATCGGTGGGAGTTGTGACACCTATCTCTGCCCAAATGCCGCAACGTGGAGAGTCGAAGAGGGGGGTAACACTCCAAATAGAGGATAAGATTTCTCATAAGACGCTCGATGTTGAAAATCAAGCTCAAAGCGGCACATGTTGGAGTTTTGGAGTAACGTCGCTACTCGAAAGTGATATTATGGCTAAAGGAGGTGAAGCGGTGAACCTTTCGGATATGTGGATTGTGAGGAATATCTACTACGATAAGGTGGTGAAATATATCCGTCTACATGGCAAGGGTAACCTCACGGTGGGAGGCGCAATGCACGATGTTATCGAGGGGATTAAGAGGTATGGAATAGTGCCCGAAATGGCATACCCGGGGTTAAATTACGGTATGGATTCTCATGACTTTACGGAGATTGATGCTGTGATTAAGGGATATGCAGATGCCGTTATCTCGACTGATCGTCCCTCGGCGGTGTGGGATCGAGGTCTTAATATGTTGCTGGATAACTATTTTGGTGCGAGAGTTGCGAGTTTCGAATGGAAGGGACAAACATACACACCTAAATCATACGCAGAGTCACTAGGGTTGGATATGAACAATTATGTCTCTATCACATCATTTATGCACCACCCCTACAACGAGATGATTCGTCTCGAATTACCCGATAATTGGTTGTGGGAGGAGGCGTATAATATCCCGATTGATGAACTTATGAAGATCATGGATAGCATCTTGGAGAGTGGACGTACGTTTGGTCTTGCAGTAGATATCACAGAGAGCGGATTCTCTACGACGCAGGGGGTTGCAACAATCACCATGACCGAAGAGCATAAAAACAAAAGATGGGATTATATTCAACGCAGACGACAAGCGGAGTTTAATAACTACTCCACAACAGACGATCACTGCATCCATATCATAGGACGTGGAGTTGACCAAAATGGAGAGGTCTACTACAAAGGGAAAAATTCATGGGGTGTAATGGAGCCCTATGGTGGCTACTTCTACTTCTCGAAACCATACATGGAGCTTAAGACAATATTGATTATGGTAGATCGCAACCTGCTCCCCAGCAATATCAAGAGGGGAATGGGGATGAAATAGGCTACGAATCTCAATTCACACACCATGCAACAACGACTCCTAATGCCGCTGCTTTTCCCTACGCTGGGATTTATTGTAGGGTGCGTAGTCGCTTATGAATTTGCAATAGATATATGGGTTCCACTTATCATGGTATTGATAGGTGGAACTCTTGCTATTTTTAGAGGGTGGAGTGGTGCTCTTATCATTATGGCAATGGGTGTTGGTGGGGTGCGTATGTCGCTACATTATAATGCGACGCAAGAGATAAATACATCGAGATTTGAAAAATCTGGAGAACAGGGCGAGAATTTCTTCACTCTTTCTAACGAGTGGGCAGAGGGTCAGATTGCGGCACTGGGGCTCTCGCCTCGTGGTTCAACACTTGTGTCGTCGATGGTTCTGGGCAACAGAGAATCAATCACATATGACCAAAGAGAGAGGTATGGATATAGCGGTGCGAGCCATATACTTGCGGTTTCGGGATTCCATATATCTGTGGTGATGATATTTATCAACCTCTTTTTGATCCCTATTGTTGCACTACCTCGGGGTCATATTATCCGCAATATCTTAGCGGTGGTATTGATCTGGATCTACGGCTCAATTGTCGGGCTATCCCCTAGTGTAGTGCGTAGTGTTATTATGTTCTCCTTATTGCAGTTAGCATGGGCACGGGGGGAGAGCTATAGCGGCATGAATGCACTTCTTGTGGCGATTATTGGAGGGGTTGTACTTTCGCCAGATATGTTGTATAGTGTTGGATTCCAACTATCGGTACTAGCTGTTGCATCGATATTTTTGTGGGGTCTGCCTCTCTATCGTAATCTCTTTGGAGGTGGAGGGTTTATTGTTTCATCACTCTGCATATGTTTTGGATGTAGTGTTGCAACGATGCCTATCGTTAGCCACACATGGGGATATATACCGATGCTAGGGATTCTTGTCGGACCTCTGTTTATCCTCTGCTCGGGAGTCATAATAACTCTAGGTGTGGCGTGGATAGTTCTACCTCTGGGGCTCTTCTCCTCGGTGGTACGACTCTTTATCGAAGTTGCCTCAATGATCCAAGAGCGAGGCGTAGAGTGGGTCGCTTCGCAGGAGTGGGGAGTGATCGTGTGGAGAGCAACATATTTTCAACTTTTTGTTATCTATTTGATTTATATTGTAATAACATTGCTTTTCTGGGGTGTAAATAACGACAATAACGATAAAAAAAGTTAAGATAGTTGTGTGTGTATAGCAGTTAACCCAAATAATTATCGTACCTTTGCGCCCGAAATATTAACGAAAAATTAAATCCGGGAGCACAAGAACTCCCCATTAGATGACGAACTTACAAGATCAATTTGAGGCATTGGGACTTTCAGGTCAAATGCTCAACGCCATTAAGGCTAAAGGATTCGAGACTCCTACACAAATTCAATCACTTGTTATTCCCCGCCTACTCGAAGGTACAGGTGACATTATCGCACAAGCGCAGACTGGTACTGGAAAGACC
>JAWXSU010000013.1:0-18738 GCA_044434245.1 Rikenellaceae bacterium
TCGATAAAACGTCCGTCACGTGGTGCACGAGCATCAGCAGCGACGATGTGATAGAATGCGTAGCCCTTCTTTCCGTGACGAGCCAAACGAATTTTAACAGCCATTTGCTTTAAAATTTAAATAGTTAATAATTAGAGAGTTCACGACCCTCCGAAAGTATGCTACTCTCAACACGTGAGATTTGCGATGCAAAGATAGCAATAATCTCTTAATTATCAACTATTTTTCATGTAAATTTACAAAATTGCGATTTGGCAATAGTGATTATAGTGTCCAATAACGTTGTCAACATAGGCGAGAGTCTGTCCTACACCTCTAAAGTGACGCACATTATTTGACGTAGCGAATTGAGAATCCTTCATCAGTGCGAGGTACTTAGCCACCACATCCCATGAATTTGCATCTTCGCCATTGCGTCGAGCCAAAGTTCGTGCATTGAGCACGTAGCCTATTCCGCCATTATAGCTCGCCAAAATCATCCCCATACGATCTCGCTCGGGAGTTGATGATGGGAGTTTTAACATTTTGTCGATTCTGTTAACCAGCAAGTTAGCCACCATGATATTGGTTTCAACATTGGTCAAATCCTCTTTCTCGACATTAAAGAACTTTGCGACGTTAGGCATAATTTGCATCATCCCTTGTGCTCCTTGACGTGATGTGATGTCGGGTGTGAACCTCGACTCGTGATACGCCATGGCACTCATAAATCGCCAGTCGTTTCCATGCTCCCTACACACCTCCTTGAAGATTGGGTCGTAAGAAGAAATTGTGCTTTGTAGCACTACCTTTTCTGCTACAACCTCTTGATTCACATCATTTTCACCATTCACCGTCGGAATTTCGAGAGGTTGTCTCTGCGTGATGTAGGTTCCAAACGAAGAGCCTAAAAACATCACGATTGCCCAAATGGCAACTGTTTTCTTAACCATAAATAAGTACTTTCGAGAACGCCTATAATTGTCACACGCCTCAGTTATTCGGGTTGCCTCGCCTTATTTTAAAAAGGCAACCTCAGCTCCTCACGACACTAATCGTAGAAGCTCCACGAAATACCAAACTTAAGCATTCCGGGGTTCAGTGGATATCCTGCCACTGAAAAATATTCATTATTTCCAAAAAGTCCTTCGTTAAGATGTTGATACTTAACAAGTATCCTCATCCTCTTCCATTTGGCTGCCGCATAAGCATCCATATATGGGTAACCGCCACTCTCCCATTCTCGTTGGTTGTAGAAGGTCGATAGCGCAGGGTTGTAACCCGGCATATAATACTTTGAGGTGTATCGCCCATCGACTCCGAGTTGCAGACGAAGCACATCTTTCACAACCCAAAACTCGTAGTAGTACGACAGATATGCTCCCCACTCAGGCACTGCCACAACCTCCTCATCACTACTTAGTTGCCACAAAACCCTATGTCCAAAATTGAAACCTCCAACTTTGAAATCCTTACGTGCGTAGATTCCCGTGACACTCACTGCCGCAGACTCCTGTGACACGATACTCTCCGCATTGTAGTAAATTTTGTTTGTCGCAACACTCTGCGTCACCCCCAAATCAAAATTACAATCCGGCACTGCAAGCGACACCTTTATGCGAGTCTCACTCTCCGTATCGAAGTTGTTATTCCACACAAAGTGGTTCGAAAATAGATTTTGCTCCCAATAACTTGGAGATTGTCTCGTAAGTTCGACCTCTCCTTTGAGAACCCACAGTTTGTTGGCTATATTAGCACCGAGCGCAATATCTGCTCCCGCCTCCATATCACCACCTCTATACCCCGAAGGGTAGAGTTTGAGGTGTGCCCCCCAATTCACATACTCTCTGAGTCGCCCATCTATTTTTCCATATACGAACCAACTCGTCTTATTATTTTTAGATAGCTCTCCCGATAGGTAGTTATTCATCTCGAAGTGTGAATATGAGTGGAAATCGAGCCCCACTCCTGCATTCAAAGTTCCGAGCATTCCATATCGACCCCACGGTTGCGCTTGGATGTAGAATCTATTTGATATCACCCTCTCCGAAATTGAATCTCTCGTCTCTTCGGGATCTATAAACCAATTCTCGTAATACTCCAAACCATCGACCGAGACGTAATCACCATTTTCATCTCTATAGTTCAATGCATCTGTATATGTTGCGTACACATCCGTATATTTTCGAGTCCATTTATTATACTCAAACGAGTGTCCGAAATATACCGCCGAGAGATCTGCCATCGAGAAATCATACTCTCCCATACGCTCCAACGGCACACCATACGATTGTTGCACGAAGAATGAGTTGTTGCGATATGTATTCATCGCCTCAGCATTCTCCAACTTCATCGGCACTCCGATCGACATCTCGAATATTGAGTCTACGATAGCCCACTCCCCAACAACACCTCCACTCTCTTCGACTTCGATTTTGTTGTTGATATATCCAGCATGCACGGTGTAACGTTTTCCGGTGTGTGATGCTGCGAACTCAAAGTTGTGATTTTTGGTATCTTGACGCATATATTGTCCCCTCGTTCCGGGAGATTTATATGCGATATTGAACCCCGTTGTTGGCGATATATTTTGAGCGTGTCGTATTGCGAAATTTGTCTCACGATATGTCTTTTGCCCCGCCTCAAGGTAATTCATCTGCGAGTATATTGTTTTGGTGTTGTAGAACGGTACATTCTCCATATTATATATGTATCCGTTGTATGGCTGCGCAAACGAGAAGTTAAAGTCGTTGGATCTCTGCGAATACTCCAATGGTTGAGATGCTTGTCCCAAACCACCGAGTGTCATATCTCCCAGCCCCTCACGGTATATCGGAAAATCTATTCTCCAATCCACAAGCGTAGTGTCCAATGGCGAGAACTCTATTTCGTTATAGTCTCGATTCAGCGTCCAGCTAATATTTGGCAATGCACGCAATGAGTCGCTAAAGAAGTATGACTCAAGAGGTGCTTTAATCTTCTTCTCCTCGACGCTATCAGCCTTCTCGCCCTTTGCTCCGGGTGGAGGTGTTGTTCCATCGCCACCATCGTTTCCCTCTTCATTCTCTTCGATTTGGAATGGGTTGCCACTATACACTTCATCTGTTGTACTCTGCGCCGAACCGCTCCCGATCAAAAAGATCAGAAGGATCACCAATGATAAGCAGCCTCTAAGGAGGTTTGTTAACTCACGACGCATAAATTCTACAACTACAAATATTAAGCCTTGCGCTGCGGAGTTGCCGCCACAGCCATTGAAATTAAAATATATGAAACTACAATCGCTGGCAGTGCAAATAGTTTAAGCACAACGATCTCTGCCACAGCGAGAGCCAAAAACCCCCATCTCAAACTATTTTCGCTCCATCCGAGTCCCTTGAATTTGAGCGAAAACATCGGCAATGGCACCACCATAAATATCGACATCACAAGAGCCATCACTCCCCATCCCACCACTGGCAGTTGAAACCCTATCTGTTGGTTCAATAACCCCATCGACATACAAAAAAGTGCATTAGCAGGTGTCGGCAACCCCATGAAACAGCTATGTTGTGAATCGTCGATATTGAATTTAGCGAGTCTCAGAGCCGAGAATGGCACAATAATAAGAGTTAGATATGGCAAATACTCAATAAAAAAGTTTGAATCAAGTTGTGAAGAACTCCCCGAAGCGAGATAAAACAGGGCAAAAGCAGGTGTTAATCCGAAAGAAATCAGATCCGAGAGTGAATCGAGTTGAACTCCAATGTCGGAACTTTGACCCAGCAATCGAGCCACTAAACCATCTAAAAAATCGAAACAAGCAGCTAGTATCACCAACCAAAATGCGAGTGTATAATTCTGATTAGCAACAATTTCACGTACTGCCAAAACGCCGCACAGCAGATTAAGCAGTGTGATGATATTGGGTATAGTAAATAGTTTTATTTTCATTATAATACACAAGTTTTTGCACTTTGTGGGGGCAAAGTTACATCTTTTTTTTATATTTGTCGACATTAACACTACAAATATTCATCATAGACCCCTTTTTTATAACTAATGAAAAGCAATAAATATTGTGTAATAATGGCTGGCGGTGTCGGTTCTAGGTTCTGGCCGATGAGTCGAAAATCTATGCCTAAGCAATTTCTCGACATGTTTGGCGATGGGAAATCACTCCTTCGACACACCTTCGAGAGGTTCTCGAAGATGATCTCTGTTGAGAACTTTTTGGTGGTGACCAACCAAGCATACCGAGAGTTTGTAAAGGAGCATATCCCCGAGATAAAGCAGGAGCAAATTCTATGCGAGCCCGTGGGGCGAAATACTGCTCCCTGCATCTGCTACGCAGCATTTTCACTCATGAGAAGAGATCCCGAAGCGGAGATGATAATAACTCCCACGGATCACTATATAAACCGCGAAGATGATTTCCTCGCGGCGATCGAAGAGTGTGCATGTTTTTCGTCGCAGAGGGGAGCTCTTTTGACCCTCGGAATTCGACCCACACATCCCGAAACTGGGTATGGATATATCCAGATATCGGATCATGCGCCTATCTCAAAGGTTAAATGTTTCACCGAAAAACCATCGTTCGAGGCGGCACAAATGTTTCTTCAACACAAAGAGTTTTTCTGGAACTCAGGGATATTTATCAGCAAGGCTGCGGATATGATCGAGGCGATAAAAACACACCTTCCCGACTACTACTCGCTCTTCCATGCCATAGAAAATGATCTGGGAACACCCAACGAAAGAGGGGCAATATCGAGAGTGTACGCCGAATGTAAAGCGATGTCGATAGATTATGGCGTGATGGAGCGTGCCGACAATGTGTATGTTAGATGTGGTGACTACGGATGGAGCGACGTGGGGACATGGGGCGGATTGTATCAATACCTCCCAAAAGATAGTCGTGGGAATGCTACATCTAGTGACACATATATTTTTGATACCAACGACTGCATGATCTCTCTGCCCAAAGATAAAGTTGCTGTGGTGAGTGGTCTCGATGATTTTATTGTTGTCGACACGGACGATGTGCTTATGATATGTCCCAAAAACGAGGAGCAAAACATCAGAAAGTTTATCGATGAGGTGAAATATAATAAGGGTGACAAATTTTTGTAGAATGAAAGAATGTATAATATGATAGATAAGATATATAAACTCTTTGAGCAACATCCATTTATCTCGACCGACACACGTCGCATAACCCCCGGGTCGCTATTCTTTGCGCTCAAAGGGGCTTCGTTCGATGGAAACGAGTTTGCACTCACGGCGGTGCGAATGGGAGCAGCGTACGCTATTGTCGACGACAAAAGAGTCACAGATGAGAATCCATGCGTCTGTTTTAAATTAATATATGTAGATGATGTCCTCCAAACACTTCAGCTCCTCGCAGCCCACCACCGCAAAGTGTTGGGTATCCCGATCATAGCAATCACAGGCTCTAATGGTAAAACCACAACCAAAGAGCTTTTGAATGTTGTGTTATCTGCAAAATATAGAGTCTGGGCAACTGTGGGCAATCTCAACAACCATATTGGAGTTCCATTGACACTACTCTCGATGACCCACCACACGGAGTTAGGCATTGTCGAGATGGGGGCAAATGCACAGGGTGAGATCTCCTTTTTGTGCAATATTGCAGCACCCAATTATGGAATCATCAATAATATCGGACGTGCACACCTCGAAGGCTTTGGTGGAGAGGAGGGGGTCAAAAATGGAAAAGGTGAGTTGTATGACTATTTGACCCAAAACCGAGGAGTTGCATTTGTCGCACAAGATGATGCTACACTTATGAATATGGCACACCAACGTGAGGGATTATCCATGATAGAGTACCCATTTGCTTTGGCACGAGGTATGAATCACCAACTCGAAGGGGATTACAATCTCAAAAACATCGCCTCAGCAGTCGCTATTGCAACATATTTTAGAGTGCAAAGAGAAGATATAGAGCGAGAGATAGAGGCGTACACGCCCCAAAACAATCGCTCACAAAGGTGCGTGACTCAACACAACACGCTAATTATTGATTGCTACAACGCCAACCCATCGAGCATGGAGGTTTCGATTTGCAACTTCGAGGCAGAGATTTTTGACCGACCCAAAGTTTTGATCCTTGGCGATATGTTCGAACTCGGAGAATGGAGCCACAGCGAGCACCAGAGGGTCGTGCGCAGAGCTCTTTTCGAGGAGGCATCGAAGATTGTGTTTGTTGGCGTAAACTTTGCAGCAGCATATGAATCACTCTCCACGCTTGACCCACGTGTGGAGTTGTACGCCTCACGTATCGAATTGGAGGAGGCATTGAGTCTATCACCATTGCGTCACTGTGCGATACTAATTAAGGGATCTCGGGGTATTGGATTGGAGCATATCATAAAAATGTTGTAGAAGTTTTCAAAAAAGTGGCTCTTTTTTGAAAAAGTCACAAAAAAATTGTACTTTTGGCAAAATATCATACACTTGATAACTATGAGCATACAAACTACATTTGCAGGGCTAGAGCTCCGCAACCCAATAATCGTAGCAAGCTGTAGCCGCACAAACAATGCCGCTAGCAACTTCGCTTTTCAAGAGGCAGGCGCAGGTGCGATTGTCCTTAAATCACTCTTTGAGGAGAATATCATCCACCAAAGCCAAAGTGTGTCGGAGTCGGCGCAACATACCGAAGCGGCAGATTATGCACACGGATACCTCCGCTCTCACGAACTTAGTGAGTATATCAAACTCATCAAAGATAGTAAAGCGCAGTGTACCAAAATTCCAATCATCGCAAGTGTAAACTGCATCTCGTGTGGCGAGTGGACGGAGTTTGCAAAACTTATCGAAGAGGCGGGAGCTGATGCTCTGGAGCTTAATGTCATGGGGATCATTACATCGACCGACTACGAGGATGGTGAGTTCGAAAGACGCCATATAGATATCGTGAAACGAGTTGTCGATACCATCTCGATACCCGTGATAGTGAAGTTGGGATCGATGATTACTAACCCTGTAGCTATGGCATCAAGACTTAAGGGTTGTGGTGCGGCGGCAGTCGTTATGTTTAATCGTATGTATCAATCAAATATCGACATCAATCGAATGGAGTACACCCCAGGTGCGATCCTAAGCTCGGCGGATGACATCGCACTTCCACTGCGTTGGATCGGGGTGACATCGGCAAAGGTTGGAGGGTTGGATCTTGCACTCTCGGGAGGTGTTCAAAATGGCGAGGATGTTGTGAAGGGTATCCTTGCGGGTGCAGCAGCAGTTGAGGTTTGTAGCGTGTTGTATAAGGAGGGTGCAGAGTGGATACCAACTGCGATCTCGACCATCGAGGAGTGGCAAAGCAAACATGGATATGATGCTCCATGCAGCTATAAAGGTAAGCTAAACGCAGCAGGAAGCTGCGAGAATGAGATGTTGGTGAGGACTCAATTCCTCCGCCACTTTGGTTCTTTGCAGTAACAGATGTAATTCATATAAACAAAAAATAATGCAACAAAACATTTCAGATTCAATACTCTATATTGGAGCAGATGATAAAGATCTAGACCTCTTTGAGGGTCAATATATCGTCCCCGAGGGTGTAACATACAACTCGTATGTAATCCTCGACGAAAAGATCGCAGTGATGGATAGCGTAGATGATCGTAAATTGGATGTGTGGCAAGAGCAGTTAGAAAGTGCACTCGCAGGTCGCACACCCGACTATATGGTCATTACACACATGGAACCTGACCATTCGTCGGGAATAGAGATGATTATGAAGGCGTACCCCTCTATCAAATTGGTGGGTAATGCAAAGACATTCACCATCCTTTCGCAGCTTTTCGAGGTGGAGAACCTTGCGGAGTCGACAATCGTGGTTAAAGAGGGTGATGAGTTGTCGCTAGGAGAGCACACCTTGAAGTTCTTTATGGCTCCTATGGTTCACTGGCCCGAGGTTATGGTTGCGTATGAGTCAACATCCAAGACACTCTTTAGTGCCGATGGGTTTGGTAAGTTCGGAGCATCGGATGCCCCGGGGGGATGGGCGTGCGAGGCGAGACGCTACTACTATAATATCGTGGGTAAGTATGGGGCAAATGTTCAAGCATTGCTCAAGAAGTTAGGAGGTGTCGAGGTCGCAACGATCGCACCTCTGCATGGTCCAATCCTCAGAGAGGATATCGGTTACTATGTAAAAATGTACGATATGTGGAGCAGATACCTCCCCGAAGAGGATAGCATCCTTATCGCCTACGCCTCGATTCACGGTAATACAGCTAAGGTTGCACACGAGCTGCAAACGATATTGAAGGCTAAGGGGAAGGAGAATGTCGAGATCATGGATCTTACACGTGACGATATGGCAGAGGCGATAGAAAACGCCTTCTATTCAGAGAGTTTGGTGTTGGCAGCTTCGTCATACGATGCGGGGGTATTCCCTCCTATGGAGCACTATCTTCACCACCTAAAGAGCAAGAACTTCCAAAATCGTCGTATCGGAATTATCGAGAATGGATCGTGGGCACCTACGGCGGCAAAAACTATGAAGTCAACATTGGAGACAATGAAGGGTTTGACGATATTGGAGCCAACGGTAACAATCCGTTCAAGTTATAAATCAACAGATGTCGCAGCTTTGGAAGCTTTGGCTAATGCATTGATTGCGAAGGAGTAAATTTATTAACAAACATAAAAAAGAATTATGAACAAGTATGTATGTGACCCATGTGGTTATGAGTATGACCCAGAGGTAGGAGATCCAGATAACGGAGTAGCGGCAGGAACATCTTTCGAGGATCTTCCAGAGGAGTGGGCGTGCCCAGTGTGTGGACTCGGAAAAGATGTCTTCACGGAGGAGGTGTAATCGTCACTCAATATTTTGCTTAACCGGCTTGAAACTAGTTTCAAGCCGGTTTTTTATTTGTTAATGTAAAAAAAATAATACGCTAAATGAAAGGTGATTCTGTACTGAAAATGGCTTTTGATGGTGTTTTGAGGCAGTTTTGCAATAAATACACCTATTTGTTCTATAATGTTAAAGGTGTTGTGTGAATTTTTTTTTAGTGTAAAATTGGTTATTTAGCAATATTTTTCTTACTTTAGCCGTTGGTAAACTTTTTTTTGCAAATATAATATTTTATCAAACTCAAGATGCTAAACAAATGTGTGTAAAGTTTAGGTGAAAGAGCTAATTTTTTATGGTGTTAAAACAAAATATATGATTTTTATAGGTATCATAAAGGGATTTATGTGCACAGTTATTATTATATTGTGCCTTATATTGATGTTAAAATTAGTTGTCAAAAAATTTCGTTTTGGCGACGAAGTGATGTTGTTACTAATGGTGTCGGCTGGGGCGTCTATTGTACTCATGTCGATATATTATAGTGTCAAAAGAGCAGAGGATAAGATTTTGTACACTCAAACTCAAATCAATCGAGCTATTTCGCAAACACAAGGGGGATCGAGTCAAAAATCTATAATGGATTATATTGATGAAAATCTCCCTGGTTTTTCATCCGAGCAAAATTCAACACCTTCAAACTCTGAACTCAGCTCCCATGTAAATAGATATGCAAACTCGTCGGTTAGAGGATTGCGCATAATAAGGTATATAATCCTGATAATTGAGATTATCATTCAGGTTCTAATGTTTATACTTCTAAAAAACAAAGGATCTCAAGGTGGCTATAGTCGAAAAGTAAATTATCAAAACAGAGAATATTACGAATAAATTATAATAATTATAAAACTAAAAAAAATGGAAAATCACCTAATTATTGGTCTTGGAGGTACTGGAGGTAACATCTTAAAGGCTTTCCGCAAGAGACTATTTCAAGAGACAAGTTCTGAGGATAGATCAAAAATGCCACTGGGCTTTGTGTATGTAGATTCGAGTAATGAACTAATGAAACCTAACGACCAGACGTGGAAGGTGTTGGGTGAGAATGCTCAACTCGGTAGAGAGTCTTTTTTGTTTGTTCGTGGTGCAAAGTTGAGCGACCAACTTAACAATGTAGACAACTATCCAGGAATCAAGAACTGGATCGGAAGTAAGAAGATATGGTCGAATATCGTAGGTAATGTAGGCGATGATGGTGCTGCTGCACAAAAGCGTCGTTTGGGTCGTTTTTTGTTCTCGTGTGCGGTGAATGATTATGAGACAGTACTTAAAAATCAAGCTAAGTCTATCCAACAAAAGAGTGGTAATGTAGATATTACATTCCATATCATAGCAGGGCTTGCAGGAGGTACAGGTTCAGGCTCTGTGGTTGATGCTATAGCTCAAACTAGAAAACACTTCGTCCCAAATATCAATTCGGGTCTAAATTACAAGATAATTGTATATTGTTTGGTTCCAGAGAATACACCTCTTCCAAATTGGGATAAAGGTGCATACCATGCAAATGGATACGCTGCACTTACAGAACTTAATGCTCTTAAGGTTAAGCAATTTATACCACATGATGTTAGTGGTCAAACCGTAAGAATTGATGCAGAAGGTACAGATATGTTTAACGCTTGTTTCTTGTTTACTAATGCTAACGAAAATGGTAAGATAGTAAATACACAAACAGAGTTGCCTGTTATTGTTTCTGATATTATTCATCACTATATCTCAATTAAGTCTAATAACCAAGAGGCTATGCGTAGTTTTCTTGATTGCTTTAGCACTGAGAATGTAGATCCCAAGAATGAATATGATGAGAATGCAGAGTCAACAGAGGATAGAATCCCTGTTCGTTCTAAGATCTTTAAATCATTTGGTATCAAACGAATAATCAACCCTGAGGAGGAGATTAAAGAGTATTTGACATTCTCATTTGCACAGCAGGCTCTCAATCAGTTTAAATATAACAACTGGTCAGATGATTTAGGGTTTAGAGGCGAAGCACGTAATGAGGATTATCACTCGATGATTAATAATGATAGTTTCTTGAAGAAAATTTATTTGACTGATGCTCACCTTATGCTATCACTCGGAATCCTTCCAAGCGAGATCGAGCAGAAGTGGAAAACAATCAAAGATGATTGGGATTCAATTATTCCATTGCTAAGTCAAACAGCATGGTCTAATAATGAGGCTTATGCACTTATGGAGCTATCTAAGTTGTGTCAAGATCGTTTCGATAAAAACTTCCGCAAGGTTGGAGTTGTTGAGTTTTACAAGATTAAATCAAAGTCAAAGAAGGATCATGCAACAGAGATTGTGCAACAGATTGAGAAATATCTCTTCACGGAGTGGCACAGTGGAGTTCGTTCTTTGTACGACATAGCAAAGATGTGTGATACACTATCAGAGACTGTAGATGCTAACTTGGCAAGTTTCAATAGCAAAGTCGTAACTAAAGAGAAGAAGTTAGAGGATCTGCTCCAAATCAAAGCTCAAAACGAACAAGAGTGGGCTGGTACAGGCGTAGTATCAAAACTATTTGGTAAGAAAAAGAATATATTCCAAGATCACACCACACTACTTCAAGCAATCTTCACGCTTAAGACAGATCTAGTTGCAATGGATTTTGCGAAAGAGTTACTTCGAGAGGTTTGCATTAAAGTTGGAGAGTTAACTCAGACTGTAGCTAAGATGGTCGAGAGATTTTCGAATGCAATGGATTTTGTGGAGACATGTCTAGCTATTCGCTGCGTGGAGAGTGCAGACAAAGAGGTTGACTACAAGGATGCTATCATGAAATACTACAATCCAACTCAAGTTCGTAGCTTTGCAAATCAGTTGATAAGAGACACTGATGTTCAAAAGAAACAAGCTACAAACGTACGAAATAGAGTTGTAGAGTTGTGCTTAAATGAGCTTACATTTGGTAAGTTGATGGAGTCTATGAGCGAAGATACGTTATTTAGCATATTGGAGCAAGAGTGTATGAGTGCTGCGGCTATGGCACACGATGAGTATACAACAGATTCTACAGCTATCATTGGAAAGAATATCATTGAACAGCTATATGAAAAGTATGGTTCAAACGATCAAAGTGAGGCTTTGAATGATTTTGCTCGTAATATTATAAATGCGTCAGGAGTATTCTTGACATTTGACAACTCCGAGATCAATCGTTCAATAGCAAATAATGATGCTCCAAGACCAAATACTAATATTATGTTCAGAACAGTACTTATTAGTATGCCTTCTGCGCCAGGTAAGGAGCAATTTGTAGAGAAACTTAAAGCCGCATTCCAAAGTAATGTTGATGGTTCGAAACATCTTGTGTTTGATGACAGTAGCGATAAGACGAATGAGATTACGATCCTTAGCCTTACATACTGTTTCCCACTTCGTATGGTCAATGATGTTAAGTTCCTAAAGAACAAATATATCAAGATGCTAGAGGGAGACAATAAAGAGGTTAATCAACTTGTACTCCATCTAGAGGGCGATGGGTCGCAATATCCAACGATATTTGTTGAACCATTTAATGTTGCTGCTCATAAGGAGTTGTTATTGATGGGAGTGGCATTGGATCTTATAAAGTATCAAGACAAACAGGATGGCACAGGTCGCATGGCATACTGTATCATCAAAGAGGATGATCTAGGTTTGCCTATGCCTCCAATCGTTATTTCTGACAAGTTATCTACTATGGAGGATAGCGAAACGCTCAAAATTGGTGATATCAAAAGAATCAAAGCCGATATCGATGCTTTAATGCAAAGTGAATATCTACACGTTACCAAGCGAGAGGAGTTAGCTAAGAAAGTAGCATCTTTGGCGAAAATGATTCTTGAAGAGTGTAACAACAATCTTCAAAGTCAAGTATATGCTAAATATCACAAAATTATCTCAACAATAGTAACAGATCTAAAGAAATAAAAAAATGGCAAGTAAGAATACAAGAACAGGTAAATGTACAAACTTTCAAAATGGTTGTACTACAGCAGACTCAAATAAAATAGTAGAGATTAGCATTTTGGAGGACTTCGAGTGCCCAGAGTGTGGAAAAGAACTTTCTGAGGTTAAAAAACCAGACCCTATACCTGTAGGACTAATCTCTGCAGTAGCAGGAGTGGTTGCTGTTGTGGGATTGGGAGCAGGAAGCTATTTTACTCAATTTCCTTCATTTTTATATGGCGGAGGCGAGGATGCCGGAGTTGAACCACCCATAGAGGTTGTAGAACAAAAAGAGGTTGTAGAACAAAAAGAGGTTGTAGCTCCAGTAGCAACTCCAAAACCAGTTACATATGGAACTATAAACTTTTCGTATGGTAGCTATACTGGAGATCTAAAAAATGGTATGGCTACAGGTGTCGGCAAGATGACATACACGACACGAACTCTTATTTCGCAGTATGATCGTAAGAAACGTTACGCAGAAGCTGGTCAATATATTGTTGGTACATGGTACGACAATAAATTGGATATGGGTAAGTTGCACAATAGCGATGGTACCATTGTAGAAATTGTTCAAATTGGACGTGCTGAATAATGTTTCGCACAAATAAGTTAATACTCATTATCGTCTGTGCCTTTGCTGTATATACTGCAAAGGCACAGCAGTGTGAGTATAGATATTTGGAATCTATATATGAAAAATTGCCATCAGCGATCAAAACAGAGGGTGGTGGTGATATATCAGGGTTCTCTGTTGAGATGACGTATAATGGTGATGGGGTAGTATCAACATTAGGAGTTAGACTCCCAATATTTGATGGCGATTCAACTCTCGTAAGTCAATTTGCTAAGCGGTATTTTCTTGACTTGATACTTACTAAAAGTGATTTAGATATTAAGAATGTATTGGATAGAAACAAGAGTAAGCTATATTTCAACGGTGCTGAGTATCAGGTAGGTCCATATTGGAATCTTCACAATGGTTTATCTATTCTCAATCGTAGCGTATCTTATGAGATGAAACGCGACAGTTTAGAATATCGACTCGTGTGGAAAGATAGTGATAATAGTATATTGGCTCTCAAATTTCCTGCTAATATACAGATACTCACAGGACGTGATAAACTTGAATTGGAGAGTGAAATCGAGAGCTTGTTTACAAAAGATTTCGAAGCAAAAGATATTTCTGAAATATTAAATACAGACTCGTTATACACAAAATTAGAGAGTGGGGTATATGCAAAAATTGGAGAGTCATTTTTGATAGATAGTATGTCAAGCACGACATATTATACTCGAAAAAAGGCTAACAAATATGAATTCGTCTACTCTCCAGATATGTTGGGATATTCGCTTGTGAATCTACTTCTTAGATACACTAAATATGGGGATAAAACCACGATAAATGTTGAACAGAGAATGTATGGCAATAGTGTCAAAACATTTAAAATTACAACTAATTCGTTGCGTGAATTTTGTGAAACTAACGGATTTGACCCATATATTGGAGTTGAAAGCTGTAGTGACGACCGGGTCGAGGCGACAGTGATACTACACAATAAGGAGCTAAATTATATACACATGTTTCATGTTGCGACAGATGTAAACTCACTATTTGGCTCTAAAGATAGCTTTATCAGCGCACGACTTTTTTCATACATTCCATTTGATAATGTTGCTGATATATTTGACGAATACAAAAACGAAACCAAAGAGAAGATAAAATTATGAAAAATAGAGTAATTATAACCCTAGCTCTACTTTTATGCTGCTGTGTTTACAACCTTTCTGCGCAAGATAATTCAAAGAGTCTTGAGAGAGAGGTTAAAATATCGGGAAACTATTACTATGGAGATGGAAGTAGTAGCGATGAAAGTGAAGCTCTACAAATGGCAATTGAGGAGCTTAAGATTATGATATCTGAGGATTTGCGTCTTGAAAATCCTGAGGTCTCGACCGTGAGTTTTAATGGGTTCGATGATAGTATAGGTACCATTTCAATAGATTTGGATAGCTATGTTCGAGTTATTTCATTCTCGCTTAGGAGTGACATATCGTATGAAATCCAAGGTGGGAAATCAATGATAGTATCAAGAGTTTCTTCGAATTCAGATGTTGCTGAGAGTAGCGAACCAGCCGCACCAACACCAACACCAGCACCAGCACCAGTCGTAGCAGCGGTTGTCACTGCGCCAGTTGTTGAGCCCGTGGTAGAGACCCCCAAAATAGAAGAGCCCAAAATAGAAGAGCCAAGAGTAGAAGAGCCAAGAGTAGAAGAGCCACAAGTTCAAGAGGTAAAGGCAAATACTGAGACTATCGTGGCAGAGACTACTACAACAGAGACAAAAACAGATAACGCCATAATAAACGAAATTTTAAAACTTACGGAGTCGAAGGATGTCGGTGTTCTGCTCGATAAATATAAGAACTTAGGAAAACTTGGATATGGACGCTTAAGCACAATAACCAATCCTGAGAGTTGCTATTTTGTTGTGTTGCGAAGCGGTAAGTTAGTTGATGTATTGGATTTGGGATCAACATCTACTCGTATGGGGTTAATATCTGGAACTTTTGTTAATTATAGCAAAAGTTACGATATGATTTACTGGATATACATGTATTAAATATTAAAACTTTAAAAACTTAAATAATGAGACACTTTTTATTATCAATAGCTCTTTTATTTGCAACATCAATATCATCGGTTTACGCCCAAACCAAAACAGTAGTTGAGGTTACAGACCAAACCAATGAGCAGCTTCGAGTAGCGATGAGTACAGCTGCCAGTGAGATGATTACAGCACTCAATACGGCATTCGTATCTAAAAATTCAGTTCCCTCATTGGGAGGAGTGAGTATGAATAACGACGCTAGATCAAACGCACTGCAAATTTGGGAGTGTGCGAAATATCGTTGTATAGAGTCTGAGATATACCAAAGATGTTTGACTACAAGCAAGGGATATCAAATCAGAAATTTACCTTTCATTATGGAGGATGGATCAAGACAGGATGCGGTGATTAACTTCACGCCGTCGGGAGTTATTGATGCGTTCTATTTTGCTATTGAAAACCATAAGTATCAAGATATTATCAAGGCTAACAAGTCGATAACAGATTTACGTCGTAGGCAAATGATCCTCGATTTTCTTGAAAATTTCCGTACAGCATATAACCGTAAAGATTTGGCTTTGATCGGAAGTATGTATAGCGATGACGTTCTTATCATCACGGGTAATGTTTGTAAATCTAATGGTGATACATTCTCGGGTATGAGCAATGAGACTGTAACTTATGTCAAGAAAAACAAACAACAATATATGACAAGTCTCGCCTCTGTATTTGCAAAGAATGCATATGTAAATATCGGTTTTGACGACATCTATGTTATGCAACACCCCGCAGAACAGAATATATATGGAGTGACACTTCGCCAAGCGTGGAACACAACCAACTATAGCGATGATGGTTGGTTATTCTTAGCTATTGAATTCCACACAGATACCGAAATGCTTATTCACGTACGTACATGGCAACCATATATGCTTAATGGAGAGGTGTTTCCTCGTAGTGAGGTATTCCAATTAGGTGAATTCCAATTTTAGATAGGATTTTTCTATGAGAGTATTTTTATCTTTTCTGTTTATAATAATAAGCAATGTATCAATATTGGCACAGCAACGAATCGACATTGTGAATGGTGGAACATCAAATAGCAAAGATGAGTATGCCACAAAAATAATCAATGGAGAAGAACGAACCTCTGCAATGGTTGTTATTCAATCAAATACTAAACTAAAATACTCTATTATGGATGTTGTTATCCCAGAGGAGGATATACATCATAGTGTTGATGATAATTACATATATGTTGATTCAATCAACATATATGTAACACCTTTTGATTCAAAAAGACGCATATCAATATTTGCACAAAATCATCCGAGTGAAATAATAGATGTAAATATGACTTCATCTACGACTTATAATTATATGGTTATTGCTCCCAATAACGATACTACAGAGATTGTAGAGGAGGATGTTGAAAGCTATGATCGTTTAATATCACAAGGTCGAGCAGCAATGAATGAAGGTATGTATGAATATGCAGAGAGTATTTTTGAACGAGCAGCTATGAAGTCTCAAACAGATGAAGTTTATGCTCTTCTCGCTTTTTCACAACTAAAGCAGGCATCTTTTTCCAAAAGAACACCATATGATAACGCAATTTATAGTGCCTCTAAAGCATTGGCGTTGAATAAATCTAATTATCTGGCAAATATTGCGATGGGTGCAGCTATTTCGGATCGGGGCATTTACAAACATAAACTTTCGACCTTAAGTAGTGTGAGCATGAAATTACAAAAAGCGCAAAAACAAGCTGCGTATGAGGAGGTGATTCAATATATGAAAACAGCTATTGAATTAAGTGAAAAGGAGTCCTACCCCTCTAATGTTTGGGATATAGATATATATTTTGTTACGGGAAATGCATACCATGTACTAAAGAATGATTCAATGACTCGAGAGTATATGCAGAAGGTGACAGGTCAAAATAAATATCGTGCCGAAAGAGTGATATATAAGCTCTATTATACAGAGCAAGCAAAAGGAGAATTGACTCAAGAAGATTACGTAGCTGCCATTAAACGAGTTCGAGATACTTATTCTAAATAGTATATAGACATTAGATGGTGATGTTAAAAAACAATCACATGATGGGAGTAAAATATATTATAATGATGAGAAAAATAGATGTTGTTCTATGTTACTTAGTGCTAGAATTCTTTTTTAGTATGTCTGTATGTGCTCAACTGCCAATAAGTATAGATGGCGGTAAAAGTGCGAAATCAGTCTCTACATACACAAAAATAGTGGATGGAGAACGAGTTGTTAGTGCCAGAATGATATTTCAAAGCTCTTTGAGTTTAGAGTTTTCAACGAATGGAATAAAGCATCCAGCAGAGGATACATATCACGAGGTGATGATGAATGGGTTGAACAAATACAGTATAATTTTTTATCTAAATAAAGGAGCCAATATCAACTCTATAGATGTTACTTCGGAAGGATACGATACGTACTCAATATCGGATATCGAGTTTCAACCCAAAGAGAGTTACGACTACTATGTTTTTGATCCCAATGTAGAAAAACAGATTACTCGTATTATAAAAAATAGAGAGGAGGTTCAGTATTTAAAACAAGGGCGAGATCTTTTTAAGGCAAACAAAATTGATGAGGCTTTGGTGGCTTTTGACAGGGCTATCTCATGTAATTTACTGTGTGATAGTGCTTATTATGAAAAGGGTAAAATTTATTTATCGTTAAAAAATTACGTAGAGTCATATAATAATTATCGTATGGCTTTAAATATCAATAGAGAGTTTGTCGAGGCGTGCGATGATATTATTGATAATGATATATATATATTGGCTACAGAGAAAGCTGGAAGTTCAAAGTTCCATTTCTTTGCTTACTTAGACATTCTTAGTGCTCTTTCCGCAGAGATTGATTATGGTGTTTTTATTGGTGCAATGTCAAATACTCCGACATTAATCAACCATTGCAAGGAGGCTCTTAGTAAAAATCCGGAGAATCTTCAAGCTATGTATATGTTGATGTATGCTTATAACTCAAGGAGCGACTATGATAATATGATAGATATGTTAAAACGCTATGTTGCAATAAGTAGCAAAGGTGGAGATCTAGTTTGTAATATAGTACGTAGTATGTTCTCTAGTACATCTAGTACAGGATTGTATAATGTCGATAGAGAGTTTAATATCCCGCCATCATATATGATGGAATATGTAAATACAATAAAATATATTTTTAAAGAGGCAGCAAATAAATATCCGCAAGATTACCGATATAATGCTTTTCTCGCAGATTGTTATGTGTATGAAAGAAGAGCATGGAGTTATTATGCTAGAAAAGGTCGAATGA